>DAIQRF010000078.1:0-8179 GCA_036786505.1 Casimicrobiaceae bacterium
GCTACGGACCCGCCGGCAAGGAAAAGCCCGGCCTGATCGACGCCGACGGCAAATTACGCGACCTGTCGCGCAAAGTGAAGGACATCGACGGATCGACCCTCGCCCCTGCAACACTCGCGCAACTGCGCAAGCTCGACGCCAAAAAGCTGCCCCTGGTGAAGGGCAGGCCCCGCCTGGGTCCGTGCATCGCCACCCCGTCGAAGTTCGTGGCGATCGGTTTGAATTACATCGATCACGCCAAGGAAACCGGCTCGCCGATCCCGGAATATCCGATCGTGTTTTTCAAGTCGCAGACCTGCATCGTTGGCGCCAACGACAACGTGATGCTGCCGCAGGACTCGACCCACACCGACTGGGAAGTCGAGCTTGGCGTGGTCGTCGGCCGCACGGCGCGGCAAGTGGCCGCCAAGGACGCGCTCAGATACGTCGCCGGTTATTGCGTGATCAACGACGTCTCGGAACGTGAATTCCAGATGAAGCGCAGCGCGTCGCAATGGAACAAAGGCAAGGGCTGCGACACCTTCGGCCCGCTGGGGCCATGGATGGTGACCACCGACGAGATCAAGGATCCGCAAACCCTCAATATGTGGCTCGACGTCAACGGGTCGCGCAGACAAACGGGCAATACGCGAACGATGATCTTTGGCGTCGCCGAATTGGTCGCCGACGTGTCCAAGTACATGACCCTGCTGCCAGGCGACGTGATCACCACCGGGACACCGCCCGGCGTGGGCATGGGCATGAAGCCGACACCGCAGTTTCTCAAGGCCGGCGACATCGTCGCGCTGGGCATCGAAGGCCTGGGCGAGCAAAAACAGAAGGTCGTTGCATTCAGGAAAGGACGCTGATCGATGGCGACCATTGCGGGGAGCGCGCGCACGCTGAAGACCATCGCTGCTACGCGCTGACATCCCCGACGCAAACCACCTGCACTCCCTCAATCGCGATGGCTGACACCGATCTTACTTGCGTGCCATCGGGCGTGGCCACCCGCGCACTCTCGCGCGAGGATTTCCTCTACCCGACGCGGTCTCCGAATCGAACCGGCCGGCTCAAGCTCGATGCATTGCACACCATGTACTGGGAAGAGTCCGGTAATCCACGCGGCGCCCCGGTGGTGTTCCTGCATGGCGGACCGGGCGGCGGCAGCGCGCCGGATCATCGGCGCTTCTACGACCCGGCGTTCTATCGCATCATCGTCTACGACCAGCGCGGCGCCGGCCAATCGACTCCGCTGGGCGCGCTCACCGACAACACGACGCCGCATCTCATCGCCGATCTCGAGCGCTTGCGCGCGCATCTTGGCGTCGAACGCTGGCTGGTCTTCGGCGGATCGTGGGGCTCGACGTTCGCGCTTGCCTACGCCGAAGCGCACCCCGATCGCGTGCAGGGGCTCGTCTTGCGCGGCATTTTCCTGTGCCGCCCGTTGGAGATCCAGTGGTTCCTCTACGAGATGCGTTTCATATTCCCGGAGGCCTGGCGCGCGTTCGCCGGCTTTCTTCCGGAAGGCGAGCGAGGCGACCTGCTCGCCGGCTACTACCGCCGGCTGATCGATCCCGATCCGGCAGTACACATGCCGGCGGCGCACGCATGGAGCCGCTACGAAGGCTCGTGCTCGACCTTGCTGCCCGATCCGGATCTGGTCGCGCACTTCGACGAGGACACGGTCGCGCTGGCCATCGCCCGCATCGAGGCCCATTACTTCGTGCACCATATCTTCCTGCCCGACCATGCGCTGCTCGCGGGCATCGAACGCATCCGTCATCTTCCGTGCTCCATCGTGCAAGGGCGCTACGACGCAGTGTGCCCGATCCTTTCCGCCGACGACCTGCACCTCGCGTGGCCCGAAGCGCAGTACCTGATCGTCGCCGACGCAGGACACTCGGCGCGCGAGCCGGGCATCGCGCGCGAGCTGGTCGCGGCGACCGACCGCTTCCGCGAAATCCTGGATACAAAATGAATGCGGCTGGCCCTCGCGCCACGATCGAATAAGAATCCTCATGGCAATCATCGAACGCATCGAGCTTAGGCAAGTCAACCTCACGCCCAAGGTCAAGCGTACCGACGCGATTCAAAGCTTCGTGTCGCAGGAAACGCCGATGGTGCGCGTGTTCGACCGCGACGGCGCGATCGGCACCGGATACAGCTACACCATCGGCACCGCCGGGTCGTCGATCCTGGCGCTGCTGCGCGATCATCTGACGCCGCGATTGATCGGGCGCGACGCCGACGCGATCGAGGCGATCTGGCGCGATCTGTTGTTCTCCACGCACGCAACGTCGGTCGGCGCGATCACCTCGCTCGCGCTCGCGGCCGTCGACACCGCGCTGTGGGACCTCTCCTGCCGGCGGGCAGAGCTTCCGCTTGCCCTCCTCGCCGGCGGCGCCAAGACATCGCTGCCGCTGTACACGACCGAAGGCGGCTGGCTTCATCTCGAGCCCGCCGCGCTGGTCGACGAGGCGCTCGCGGCAAAGGCCAGGGGCTTTGGCGGCGCCAAGATCAAGATCGGGCGCCCCCACGTCGCCGAGGATGTCGCGCGGCTCAGCGCGGTGCGCGACGCGGTCGGCGCGGAATGGGACATCATGACCGACGCCAATCAGGGCTTCACGCTGCCCGAGGCGATCCGTCGCGCGCGGCATCTGGAGGCGCTTGACGTCGCATGGTTCGAGGAGCCGATGCCGGCCGACGACGTTGGCGCGCATCGCGAATTGGCACGACACACCAGCGTGCCGGTCGCAATCGGCGAGTCGCTCTACAGCATCTCGCAGTTCAAGGATTATCTGCAGGCAGGCGCCTGCTCCATCGTCCAGGTCGACGTCGCGCGCATCGGAGGCATCACGCCGTGGCTCAAGGTCGCGCACCTGGCTGAAGCGTTCAACGTCCCGGTTTGCCCGCACTTCCTGATGGAGCTTCACGTCGGACTTTGCTGCGCGGTACCGAACAGCCGCTGGGTCGAGTACATTCCGCAGCTCGACACCATCACCCGCACCCAGCTCACCATCCGCGATGGACGCGCCCATGCGTCGGAGCATCCGGGACTGGGCATCGACTGGGATTGGGACGCCATCGAGCGGCTGCAGAGCGCGAAGCCGCTCGTAATAAGATAGAGCTCCACGTCACTACTGAGTGATTACCGGGACGGGTGACAGCTTGGCAACCCGCACGTCATCCCCGCGAAGAGCCTGCCCCCGAATGATTAAATCGGGGGCGGGGATCCATGTTGACTTAAAAACCAGTGGATTCCCGCTTTCGCGGGAATGACGATGTTGGGGAACTACTCCCTGTAAGCCTCGACCGGAATCATGATTTTCACGTCGTCGCCGACCGCCTTCGGGACGCCATATTTCATTCCCCACTCCGAGCGCTTGATCGTCGCCGTCACTTCGGCGCCGCACATCGGCTTCCTGGTGAACGGATGATCGCCGCAGACAAAGTTGGCGACCTTCAACTTCACCGGCCTGGTGATCCCGAGCAGCGTCAACTCCCCGTCGGCACCGACCACGCGATCGCCATCGAAGCTGAGCTCCGAGGACTTGAATGTCATCGATGGGTATTTCGCGACATTGAAAAAATCCTCGCCTCGGACGTGCGTATCCAGCCCGGGATCGATGGTCTTCACCGTCGTGGTGTCGATGGTGACGTCGATCGCGCCTTTCCTGGCGGCTCGGTCGAGCGTGATCTTCCCGGTCGCCTTGGAGAAGGTACCGCGCTGCAGTGAAAAGCCCATGTGCCGCACCTCGAACATGGGCTGCGAGTGCACCGGATCGATGACATAGGTCTCCTGCGCCGGCGCGGGGCCCGCGGCCGCGGCAGCCAGTATTGCGACAACCGTGGCCACGGCGGGATTGCGAACGTTCATGACTGCTCCTTGAACTCGGGTAAGGACGCGCGGTGGACCTTTGACGCTAACAGCCGTCCTGGCCGAATGGTTCCGGGTGGCTACTTCAGCGGTGGGAGCACCATGCGAACCCGCACGAGCACGTCGTTGGCCACTGTGTCCGGATCGGCCCACTGACCTTCGCCGATCTTGAAATCGAGCCGCTTGAGCGTGAAGCTGCCTTCGGCAACGCTGTTGCCGCTGGCATCCTTCTTGAGCGTGATCGGCACCACGGCGTCGCGCGTGATGCCCTTGACCGTCAACTGCCCGGCAACTTCGTATCTGTCACCGCCGAGATCCTTGATCGCCGACGAAGCGAAGTGTGCGACCGGAAACTTTTCGGTGTCGAACCACAGCGGCCGCTTGACCTCGCTCTCCGACTCATCGCTGGCGAGATCGATGCTGCCAAGGTCGATGTCGAAATCGGTTTTCGATCGCCCGAGATCCTTGGGCACGAACACGATGTTGGCCTTCCATCGGCGAAATCGCCCCTCGACGTTGACGCCCATCTGCCGGGATATGAACCGGATCTCGCTCCTGTCGATGAGTACGCCCTGCGCCCCGGCCTGACCGGCGGCAAGGAGCATCATCCCGAGCGAGGGAATGAACGAGCGAAACCGCATCATGTTGAGCCCTTCGCGTAGGGAACCTAAGGGGTTCCAGGATCGCGGCAGCATTCGCGTCAGCACCGCGTCGCGATCGACAAAATGGTGCTTCAGAGCCGCCGCGCCATGGATACAGACCAGCGCCAGCAGGGTGAAGTTCAACGTGACGTGCACGTTCCGTAATGCGCCTTCGATCGCCTTGTCCTTGGGCACCGGATCCGGCAAGGGTATGAGACCCAGGTAGGCGACCTGCCGCCGGTATAATGTTGAGTCTCCGCTTTCCACCCTCCGTGACCCGCAACGACCACTGGATTTCGCGCAGCCGCACGGCGGTCTGGCATCCGTGCACGCAAATGAAGCAGCACGAGACCGCACCGCTCGTTCCGATCTCGCGCGGCCGCGGCGCCTGGCTGTACGATTTCGACGGTCATCGCTATCTCGACGCAATCAGCTCCTGGTGGGTCAACCTGTTCGGGCACGGACACCCGGCGATCAATGCCGCAATCGTGGACCAGCTCGCAACGCTCGAGCATGTCATGCTGGCCGGCTGTACCCATCAGCCGGTGGTCGAGCTCTCCGAGCGGTTGTCGGCGCTTGCGCCAGGCAAGCCCGGTCACTGCTTCTACGCCTCCGACGGTGCATCGGCGGTCGAGATCGCGCTCAAGATGAGCTTTCACTATTGGCGCAACGCGGGTCACGCCAGGAAAACGAATTTCGTCAGCGTGGCCCATGGCTATCACGGCGAGACGGTCGGTGCGCTGTCGGTGACCGATATCCCGCTGTTCCGCGATGCTTACGGGCCGCTGCTGCGCCATCAGGCAACGGTGCCCTCGCCCGATGCCCGGCTCGCGCCCGAAGGAGTGTCGCCTCGAGAACAGGCCCTTGCGGCCGCAGACGCCCTCGGTGCCTATCTTGCCGCCAATCGCGAAACCACCGCCGCGCTGATCGTGGAGCCGATGGTGCAGGGTGCCGCGGGCATGGCGATGCACGATCCGGCGTATCTCACGCGTGCACGCGAGCTCTGCACGCGATATGGCGTCCATCTGATCGCCGACGAGATCATGACGGGATTCGGACGTACCGGCATGATGTTCGCCTGCGAGCATGCCGCCGTCGCGCCCGATCTGCTGTGCCTGTCCAAGGGCATCACCGGCGGCTACCTGCCGCTGTCGGCGGTGCTGGCCCGCGACGAGATTTACGAGGCGTTCTACGACGACGATCTTGCGCGCGGATTTCTGCACTCACATTCCTACACCGGCAACGCGCTTGCCTGTCGCGCGGCGCTGGCGGTGCTCGATCTGTTTCGGGACAACGATGTGCTCGAGGCGAATCGAGTGTCGGCGGCGAAACTGGATGAACTCGCGCGCCCGCTGGCGGCGCATCAGAAGGTCGAGAACTTCCGGCGGCTGGGCATGATCTGGGCGTTCGAGGTGGTAACCAGCCGCAATGATTTTGCGCGCTGGTTCGCCGCCGAAGCGCTGCGGCACGAGATGCTGCTGCGGCCGATCGGCCGCACCGTGTACTGGATGCCGCCCTACTGCCTCGCCCAGGACGAGATGGAGATGCTCGCTTCGCGCACGCTGGAGATCGTCAGATGCGCCTGACCGCGCGCCGCAGGTTGCACGGCGTGCTGCGCGGCGTGTTGTGCTGCGGCCTGTGCTGCGCGCTGCTGCTCGCGGATCAGGCGGGGGCAGCGCTGCCGCGGCCGGTCGCGCGCGCCTTCCTCGATCAGCGCATCCCGCTGACCGCGGTCAGCGCCTACGTGCAGGAGATCGGTGCGGCCAAGCCGTTGTTCACTCACCGGCCCTCGCAGCCGATGAACCCGGCGTCGACCATGAAGCTGGTGACGACGTTTGCCGGCCTCGAGCTCCTCGGCCCCGACTATCGCTGGACGACCGAAGCCTATGCCGACGGTCCCATCGTCGCCGGCGTGCTCACCGGCGATCTGGTGCTCAAAGGCCGCGGCGACCCGAAAATCACCATCGAGGAGTTCCAACAGCTCGTCGCCCGCGTTCGCGCGAGCGGTCTTTCGGCCATCCGCGGCGACTTGGTGCTCGACCGGACATGGTTCGACACCGGAGCGTACGACCCGGCGGCGTTCGACGCCGAGCCGCTGCGACCCTACAACGTCGGCCCGGACGCGCTGGCGGTCAGCTTCAAGAGCGTGCGCTTTGTCTTTACGCCCAATGTCGCCCGGGATTCGGTCGAGGTGCGCGTCGAGCCGCCGCTTGCCGGTGTCGTGATCCACGGTGCGCCGCGGCTGGCCCCCGGTGATTGCGGCGATTGGCACAGCGCGCTGCGGGCCGAGTTCACCGACCGGGCCGAAAGCGCTGACGCAACCTTTCGCGGCCGCTACCCACTCGCCTGCGGCGAGCGCGACTGGTACGTCGCGCTGCTCGACCATCCGCACTACATTCTCAACCTGTTCGCTCGAGCCTGGGCCGATGTCGGCGGCAGCTTTGCCGGCACCGTGCGCGACGGCCGGACACCCATTTCGGCCACGCGCCTCGCCACGCTCGATTCGGCGCCGCTCTACGACGCGGTGCGCGACATCAACAAATTGTCGAACAACCTGATGGCGCGGCAGCTTTTTCTGACGCTGGCGACGACTGCTTATCCGCCGCCGGCGACGACCTCGCACGCCGCCGCGGCCGTCGAGCGCTGGCTTGCCAAGCGCAAGCTCAAGTTCCCCGAGCTGGTACTCGTCAACGGGTCCGGACTGTCGCGACAGGAACGCATCGCCGCGCGGAGCATGGCCCTGCTACTGCTCGCCGCGGACACCAGCAGCGTGCGCGCCGAATACATAAGCTCGCTGGCCGTCGCGGCCACTGACGGCACCGTGGGCAAGCGCTTTCAGAACGACGAGGTTGCCGATCAGGCATTTCTCAAGACCGGTACGCTCGAGGGCGTACGGGCAATCGCCGGATACGTCTTCGGGCCGACGGGAAGGCGCTTTGTCGTGGTCTGCTTCGTCAATCACCCGAATGCATCGCGCGCGCAGCCAGCGCTGGATCTGCTGGTGCAATGGGTGTATGACCACGCGCGGTAAGCTACATACCGGGAATCGGCTTGCTGTCCTTGAACAGAACGTAGCCACGCAGCAGACGGTAGATCACCCAGAGGGTCGCCGCAATCCAAATGCCGAAGGCGATCGGGATGCCGATCAGGATCAGCCCGAGCGTTACCAGCACCAGCGTCCCGACTACTGCCCACAGCATCGAGAACCAGAAAGTACGGATCAGCCAGCGGTAATGCGGCGCGAGCCAGGTGCCCGCGGTTTCGCCGCGCCTGACGTAGGCAATGATGACCGCGACGATGCCCAGCACGCCGAAAAAGGGCGCGATCAGGGGAAAGCCCGAAGACACGAGGCCGAAGACCGCCGCAATGCCATAGAGTGCGTAAATCAGCAGTGTCGTCGAAATTAGCGACGCAGACGGCGCGCTGGGCGGCAGAGCTTGTGCATCGTATATGCCGGCCATCGCGGGAATCTCCATAGTCGATGCGGTCATGAGCGACCGCGCCGCTTATATGGGGACGACCGGCGGCGCTTCAAGCTTGGCGTCCCCGCGCGTGGCCGGGAGCGGCGCCGAGCGTGCGATGTCGCACACAACACCGCGGCGCTATAATGGCGGCCGGGTGCACCCGGGGCGCGGATGCCGCGCCCGCGATCCTTTCTTACTCATTCAAGGGAGTTGAA
>DAIQRF010000079.1:0-8156 GCA_036786505.1 Casimicrobiaceae bacterium
GTGGAACGAGGTGCGCACGTGCTCCTCGCCAAGCAGCCGCTCCAGCGAGCGTCCCGGCTCGTCGTCGCCGATGACACTGATCAGCGTTGCTTTGGCGCCAAGCGCCGCGACGTTACGGGCAACATTCGCCGCGCCGCCCGGACGTTCTTCGCTGCGCGAGATTCGAACCACCGGTACCGGCGCCTCCGGCGAGATGCGCTCGACATCGCCAAACCAGTAGCGGTCGAGCATCACGTCGCCCACCACCAGCACCCGCGTAGTGGTCACCGCGGTACGAAACTCGGAGAATCCTCGGATCGGCATCAGGCCGCTATTGTCGAGCAAATGAGCAAGACACGCTCCGGGCATTGCATGGTGTCGTTATGGCCGGCCGATGCCAAAATATTCGAGCCCGGCAGCGCGCACCTGCGTCGGATGGAAGAGGTTGCGGCCGTCGAAAAGAAGCGGCTGTCGCAGCGTACGCCGAAGCTCGCTGAAGTCCGGACTGCGAAACTCCTGCCACTCGGTCACGACCACCAGGGCGTCGGCGCCGGTGACCGCGTCCATGGGCGAGGCCGCGTACGCAAGCCGCGCCGTGGTGCCGAATACGCGCCTGGCCTCGTCCATCGCCACCGGATCGTAGGCCATCACGCTCGCGCCGCGATCGAGCAATCCGCGGATAACGGTTTGCGACGGCGCTTCGCGCATGTCGTCGGTGTTGGCCTTGAACGCGAGCCCCCATACCGCGAAAGTCTTGTTGGTGAGGTCGGGGCCAAATCGTTGCGTGATTTTCTCGAGCAGCCGCTTTTTTTGCGCGTCGTTGACCGACTCGACCGCGGCGAGAATCTTCAGCGGGCGGCCGTGGTGCTCTGCGGTCGCCTGCAACGCCTTGACGTCCTTGGGAAAGCACGAGCCACCGTAACCGGTTCCCGGATACAGGAACCGATAACCGATGCGCGGATCGGAGCCAATGCCTCTCCTGACATGCTCGATGTCGGCGCCGAGCGCGTCGGCAAGGTTGGCCAGTTCGTTCATGAACGAAATCCGGGTCGCCAGCATCGCGTTGGCCGCGTACTTGGTCAGTTCCGCGGAACGAACATCCATCACCAGCAGCCGCTCGTGGTTGCGCTGGAACGGCGCGTAGACCGCCCGCAACAAGACGATCGCCCGCTCGTCGTCAGAGCCGATAACCACCCGGTCGGGCTTCATGAAATCCTCGACCGCCGCGCCCTCCTTCAAGAACTCGGGGTTCGACGCAACCGCGAACGACAGGTCGACGCCGCGTCGCGCAAGCTCGGCGGCGATTGTCTCATGGACGCGATCCGCGGTGCCGACCGGCACCGTCGATTTGTCCACGATCACCTTGAAGTCGACCATACGCGAACCGATATTGCGCGCGGCCGCGATCACGTACCGCATGTCGGCGGAGCCATCTTCGTCGGGCGGCGTGCCGACCGCGATGAACTGCAGCTCTCCGTGGGTGACAGCCGCGTCGACATCGGTGGTGAATCGCAGGCGGCCGCCGGCGACGTTGCGCCGGATCATGTCCTGCAGACCCGGCTCGTGTATGGGGACGCCGCCGCGGTTGAGGGTCTCGATCTTGCCGGCATCGACGTCCAGACACATCACATCGTTGCCGACTTCGGCGAAGCAGGTTCCGGTAACGAGACCGACATAACCGGTCCCGATCATTGTTATCTTCAAGCCGGAACCTTTGTTTCGGCACCGATCGAAGCGTTGATGGCGTCGAGCGCGGCCAGCGGATCGGAAGCGCCGGTAATCGGCCGCCCGATCACCAGATAGTCGGCGCCGGCGGCGATGGCCGCCTCGGGCGTCATGACCCGTGCCTGATCATTGAGCGCAGCGCCGGCCGGACGGATGCCGGGCGTCACCAGCTTGAATCTGCCCCCGCACGCCGCGCGCAGGGCGGCCGCCTCATGCGCCGAGCAGACCACCCCGTCGAGTCCGTTTTCCTGCGCCAGCCGCGCCAGCCGCAACACTTGTTCGTCGATCGAGCCGGTCATGCCCACCGCCAGAAGATCCTCGGCCGCGAGACTGGTCAGCACCGTCACCGCAATCAGCAGCGGCGCGGTGCGGCCCATTTCCGCCGAAGTCTGGGTCACCGCTTGGCGCGCCGCGCGCATCATTGCCGGTCCGCCCGTGGCATGGACGTCGATCATCCATACGCCCATTCGCGTCGCCGCGGCGCAAGCCTGCGCAACGGTGTGCGGGATGTCGTGAAACTTGAGGTCGAGAAAAACCAGAAACCCGCGACGAACCAGCTCGCGCACCAGGCCTGCCTCGGCCGCGGTGAAGAGCTCCTTGCCGACCTTGACCGCGCATCTGCGAGGATCGAGCCGCGCCGCCAAACCGAACGCCGACAGCATGTCGGGAAAGTCGAGCGGAACAATGACCCGCGGCGTGTCAACGATCATGTGCAGTCTCCTCAATCTATGCAAAACCGTCGGGCGATTCGGTGCGCCGCGGCGAATAGGTTTCCCACTTCCCGCAACCGGGGCAACGCCAATAGTATTGCTTGGCGCGAAAGCCGCAGTTCTCGCAACGATACATGCCGAGCCGCTTGATGTGCTGGCCGACGAGACCCTTGACGAGCTCGAGGTCGTGACGCCGGTCCGCCGGCGCGGCCATCAACTGCGCCTCGAGCAGCTTGTCGAGCCCGAGCAGCGTCGGATTGCGTGCAAGCTCGTCCTTGATGAGCTGCGTCGCCGATTCGGCGCCCTCGTGCGCCAGGATCTGATTGAACAACGCCGTCAGCGAATCGAGTGACGGGTATTGATCCTCGTAATTGCGCAGCACTCGAATGCCTTGCGCGACGTCGCCGATTTTTCGGTAGGCGTCGGCGAGACGGTCGGCGACCAGCCCCAGAAACGCCGGATTCTGCGACTCGATGCGCTGCCAGGCCGCGATGGCGGCGGCATAGTCTCCGCGCTGTGCCTCGACATCGCCCAGCAGCATCGCCGCGCGCGCGCAGAGCTTATATTCGGCCAGCGCTTGCTCGATGAACTGCCGCGCGTCGTCGAACTGCGAACGCAGCATCGCGTTCTGCGCCAGCTCGCAATAGTAGTGCGCGATTTCCTTGAAGTACGGCCGCTTCGCCAGCGCCTCCATGCGCTTGGTGGTCGCGATCGCTTTCTGCCAGTCCTTCTCCTGCTCGTAGATCTGGAGCAGGAATCCCAGCGCCTGAACCTCGAACGGGCTGCCGTCGAGCCGGGAAAACAGCTCTTCCGCGCGGTCGAGCAGGCCTGCGCGGTGGAAATCCTGGGCGAGCTCGAACACCGCCGTCTGACGCTTGTCCGCAGGCAGATCCGGCCGGTCGAGGAGATTTTGGTGCATGCGTATGGCACGATCGATCTCGCCCTGGCGGCGAAAGAGATTACCCAGCGCAAAGTGCAGGTCGATGGTCTGCGGATCGACCTTGACCACTTCGATGAACGATTCGATGGCCTTATCCGGCTGCTCGTTGAGCAGGAAATTCAGGCCGCGGAAATACGAAAGCGGCAGCGCCCGCGACTCGCGCAAGAGATGCTTGATGTCGATGCGCGCGGCAATCCAGCCCATCGCGAAAAACAGCGCCGGGATGGGAAGTAGCCACCAGAGCTCAAAGTCCATCGAATCCTGCGACCACCGCTTCGCTTACGCGTCGTCGGTGGAAGGCACGTCGTTTGGATGTCGCCGTGCATGCTCGCGCCGCAAGCGCATCACTTGCCGCTTGAGACGGGTCGCACGCACCAGCCCAGCCAGAAGTCCCGCGACGGCGCCGCCGGCGAACGCGATCAGCAGCAGGAAAATGAGCGGCGCCTGCCAAGAGAACCAGTGATAGAAGCGGACGGTGACCAGCTCGGCGTTCTGCAGCGAAAGCAACAGCAGCAGGAAGAAGACGACAGTGCCGACGATCCAGCGAGCGAGGTTCATGCGGCGGATCCAGTAGAAAGGGCGGCACTACCGCGATTGACAACGCCGCCGGGCAACGGATTTCATCAGCCTTTCTTGAGTTCCTTGAAATCGACGCGCTCCCGCAATTCCTTTCCCGCCTTGAAGTGCGGGACGTGCTTTTCGGGCACCTGCACCCGCTCGCCGGACTTCGGATTGCGCCCCGTCCGTGGCGGCCGGTAGTTGAGCCCGAAGCTGCCGAATCCGCGGATCTCGATTCTCTCGCCCTTAGCCAGGCTTTCCGCCATGGCATCGAGGATCATCTTGACCGCGAGTTCGGCATCCTTGGCCACCAGTTGCGGGAACTGCGCCGCCAAGCGGTCGATCAGTTCCGATTTGGTCATCACGGGCCGCTTACCCTTGATTCTTGTTGTCGAGTTTGGCCTTGAGCAGCGCGCCCAGATTGGTCGTGCCGGCGCTGGTTCCGGAGTTTTCGACGGTGATCCGCTGCATTGCCTCGGATTCGTCGGCATTGTCCTTCGCCTTGATCGACAGATTAATCGAACGGTTCTTGCGATCGATGTTGATGATCATCGCCGTCACCGAGTCGCCCTCCTTGAGGTGGGTACGAATATCCTCGACGCGATCGCGCGCGACTTCGGAGGCGCGAAGGTAACCTTCCACTTCGCCATCGAGCGTGATGACCGCGCCTTTGGCGTCGAGCGATTTGACGCTGCCGGTCACCACGGTTCCCTTGTCGTGCGCGGCGACGAAGTTGGAGAACGGATCGCCGTCCATCTGCTTGATGCCGAGCGAAATGCGCTCGCGCTCGACGTCAATTGCAAGCACCACTGCCTCGACTTCCTGTCCCTTCTTGTAATCGCGCACCGCGGCTTCCCCCGGCAGCGACCACGACAGGTCCGACAGGTGTACCAGTCCGTCGATGCCACCCGGCAGGCCGATGAACACGCCGAAGTCGGTGATCGACTTGATGAGTCCCTTCACCTTGTCGCCCTTCTTGTGATTCATCGAAAAATCTTCCCACGGATTGGGCATGCACTGCTTCATTCCGAGCGAGATACGGCGGCGCTCCTCGTCGATTTCGAGGATCATGACCTCGACCTCGTCGCCAAGCTGCACGACCTTGGTCGGGTGGATATTCTTGTTGGTCCAATCCATCTCCGAGACGTGCACCAAACCCTCGATGCCCTGCTCGATCTCGACGAACGCGCCGTAATCGGTGAGGTTGGTAACCTTGCCGAACAGGCGCGTGCCCGTGGGGTAACGTCGCGACAAGCCCACCCACGGATCCTCGCCGAGCTGCTTCATGCCCAGCGACACGCGGTTCTTTTCTTGGTCGAACTTGAGCACCTTCGCCGTCACTTCGTCGCCTACCGCGAGCACTTCCGAGGGATGCTTGACGCGTCGCCACGCGAGATCGGTGATGTGGAGCAGGCCGTCGATGCCGCCCAAGTCGACGAACGCGCCGTAATCGGTGATGTTCTTGACGATGCCCTTGACAATCGCGCCTTCCTGCAAGGTCTTGAGCAGCTCCTCGCGCTCCGCGCCGAGGCTCGCCTCGAGCACGGCACGACGGGAGACGACGACATTGTTGCGTTTGCGATCGAGCTTGATGACCTTGAACTCGAGCGCCTTGCCTTCGAACGGCGTGGTGTCCTTGACCGGACGGATATCGACCAGCGATCCGGGCAGAAACGCGCGGATGCCGTTGACCATGACCGTCAGGCCGCCCTTGACCTTGCCCGTCACCAGGCCGGAAACCACGGTACCCTGCTCCATCGCGGCTTCGAGGTCGTGCCACGCCTTGAGACGCTTCGCCTTGTCGCGCGACAGGCGCGTCTCGCCGTAGCCGTCTTCGAGACTTTCGATGGCAACCGTGACGAAGTCGCCGGCCTTGACCTCGATCTCACCCTTGTCGTTCTTGAATTCTTCGATCGGGATGAAGCTTTCCGACTTGAGCCCGGCATTGACGACGACGATGTTGTAATCGACGCGAGTCACTTCGGCGGTGATCAGCTCGCCCTGCCGCATTTCCTGCCGCGCGAGAGATTCCTCGAACAAGGCGGCGAAGTTTTCCTGCGGTTGAGCTGCGTCGTTGGTTGTTGCGGCGGCGGTTGCCATATGCGTTTGCTTCCTATCGGTTCGTCCGTCGCCTGGGGCGGGGGAACGGGTCTGTTTATCAAATCCGCCATTCGGACAGCCCTGCTGACGTCCGGCTGGCGGCCACTTATTGACGCGAACCCCTCGAGCGGCTGCTTGGGCGTCGCGGACTAGCCTGCGGTCGGCGCGATCATCGCCTTCGCTCGTTCGAGAACGAAGGCAACACTCGCGTCGATCGTCATCTCGGTCGTATCCAGGATCAGCGCGTCGGCGGCGGCCTTGAGCGGCGCCGCCGCACGGGCACTGTCGCGCGTGTCGCGCTCCCGGATGTCGAGCAAAAGACCTTCAAGTGTAACCGAGTTTCCTTTGTCGATCAACTGCTTATAACGGCGCTCCGCTCTGACCTCGGCGCTGGCCATCAGGTAAATTTTAAGGACGGCGTCCGGGAACACGACCGTTCCCATGTCTCGTCCGTCGGCGACCAGCCCGGGCGGGCGGCGGAATGCCCGTTGGCGCGACACCAGCGCCGATCGTACCGACGGGAAGACCGCGATGCGCGATGCGGCAGCGCTTACCGCCTCGCCGCGCAGCTCCTCGGTCACGTCCACCCCCTCGAGGCGCATACGGTGCTTCTCGAGCGAGACCTCGAGCGACTGAGCCAGGGCCGCCAGCCGAGCCTCGTCGTTCGCGGCGATGCCTTCGCGCGAGGCCTTGAGCGCAACGAGGCGATAGAGCGAACCGCTGTCGAGGTAATGCAGCCGCAGCGCTGCCGCGACCGCCTGCGCCACCGTGCCCTTGCCCGACGCGGCAGGCCCGTCGATGGCGACCACAGGTGGCGGCGCCGTCATCGAGCTTTTCCGTGCCGCCAGCCGTTACGCTGACGATGACCCGTGTCGGTCATGCCGCCAGCCTGGCGAATGCCGCGAAATAATCCGGAAAAGTCTTGCTCACGCATTGCGGATCGTTGATGCGGACCGCAACGCCGCCCAGCGCCGCCAGCGAAAAGCACATCGCCATCCGATGGTCATCGTAAGTGTCGATCGTCGCCGCCCGCAGCTTGGTCGGGGGAACGATGCGCAGCCAATCCGGGCCCTGGTCGACGACCGCACCGAGCTTGGAAAGCTCGGTCGCCATCGCAGCGATGCGGTCGGTCTCCTTGACCCGCCAGCTGGCGATGTTGCGCAGCGTCGTCGGGCCCTCGGCGAAAAGTGCCACGACGGCCGCGGTCATCGCCGCGTCCGGGATCATGTTGAAGTCGGCATCGATGCCCTTCAGCGGTCCGCGTCGGCGCACCTCGATCCAATCCTCGCCGCTGTCGACCGATGCGCCCATCGCCGCCAGTACGTCGGCGAAGCGAACGTCGCCCTGAATGCTCTGAGTGCCGACGCCGAGCACCCGCACCGGGCCGCCCGCCACCGCGCCGGCGGCCAGAAAATACGACGCCGACGACGCGTCTCCTTCGACCACCATGGTTCCGGGGCTCACATAGCGCGCGTGTGCGGGAACCCGGAAGCGACTCCAGTCGTCGCGCTCGACGCCGACGCCGAAGCGACGCATCAGGTTAAGTGTGATCTCGACATACGGCTTGGAGATCAGCTCACCCGTTACTTCGAGTGTGACATCGGCGGCGCCAAGCGGCAGTGCCATCAACAGTGCGCTCACGAACTGACTCGATACGTCGCCGCGGATGGCGATCAGCGATGCCCTCGCGCTCCCGCTCCGCATCACGCCCGGACCTATGGCCAGGGGCGGGTAGCCCTCCCGACCTGCGTAGCGAACATCGGCGCCCATCGCCCGCAGCGCGTCGACCAGATCCCCGATGGGGCGCTCATGCATGCGCTGCACGCCAGAGAGCTGGTAGTCGCCGCCGGAAAATGCCAAGGCCGCCGTCAGTGGCCGGAACGCGGTGCCGGCGTTGCCCAGCGACAGCGCGGCGTGCTTGACCGGAAATGCACCCGCGGCTCCGTGGACGATGGTCACGCGTTGCTCCTCCACGCGTTCGAGCGGAATGCCCAGCGCACGCAATGCGTCGAGCATGCGATCAACATCGTCCGCCGCGAGCAGCCCTTCGATACGCGTGTCGCCGTGCGCCAGCGCCGCGAGCAGGAGAATGCGGTTCGAAATGCTTTTCGACCCCGGCAATCGCACACTGCCGCTCATCCGGG
>DAIQRF010000080.1:0-8155 GCA_036786505.1 Casimicrobiaceae bacterium
GGTGTACTGGGGCCTGTTAACAGGCCCCAACACCCGATGCTCAGTGGCGCGACTGTGTGGCGGAGATCTCGGCTTCCGCCGCCTCGACCAGCTCGGCGCCGATGATCGGTGTCCATCGATCGTAAACGGCGCGCGCGGCTTCGCGAAACGCGTCCCTGCCCGCGGGAGTAAGACGAGTCACGACGGCGCCTTGCGCGCCAAGCTTCGCCAGCGCGCCGTCGTCGGCGAGCCGCTGTGCCATCGCAAGCGCCTGCTGCGAAGCTTCCGCCGCCGCTTCGCGCACGAGTTGACGGTCGGTTTCGTTCCACGAGTCCCAGACCGATCGGTTTACCGCGAATACCAGCGCATCCGCATGCGCGTGCCAAAGCTGCAAATGCAGCAGCGGCCCCGCATAAAGACGCGACGCCGAATAGGCAGCGACGCTCGTTTCCTGCCCGTCGAGCTGCCCGCTTTCCAGCGCGGCGCGGGCGTCCGCAACGCTCATTGCGGACGGTCTTGCTCTCAGCGCGGCCAGGGTTTCTTCGATCAGCGGCGACGGTTGCGCTCGAACCTGCAGCCCGGCGAGATCGGCGGGCTTGTGCACCGCCATTCTGCTCGCGAGCTCGATGAATCCGTTTGCAGCCCACGCAACCGGAACGACCCCCGCGGCTTCCAGAACCGCGGAAAGCCGCTTGCCGACGTCGCCCTCGATCAGCGCTTCGAGCTCCGGTGCGCCGGGCACAAGCCACGGTAGCGCGAGCACGTTCAGTTGCGGCACTTGCGCCGACCACACGACTGTGGAGCCCACCGCGAGCTCGAAGGTCCTGTCCCGCAAGGCACCGAATTCTCGTGCCGGATCTCGCGACGAGAGCGTCGCGCCCGGGAAATGGGTGACCGCGAGGCGTCCGCCGGATCGCTCGCGAACGAGCGTCGCCCAGATTTCGCCCGCTTTGCCCTGCGGATACGCGGGGCCCTGTGCCGTGGACAGCTTGAGCGGCTGAGCGGGCGCACTGAGCGCGCTCGAGCGCTCCTCCGCCGCGACCGCCGCCGCAAGCGTCATCGCCAGCAGTACGCCCCATCGAGACAATGTCCGCATGCGCACGATCCGGCAGCGCTAATCGAGTCGCGCGAGCTCGTCTTCCACCGGCGCGTCGCGCCAATAGCGCGCGTCGTGGGCACGCTCGCGGCGAGGCTCGTGTGATGAGCCCGCGGCGAAGGTGAACGTCAGGGCTCCGTCGTAGTCGGTGCGATAGTTGTGCACACCCGCGGCAACGTAGCGCTCGACGATCTCGGGCCGCGGATGCTTGAAACGGTTGCGGTAACCCGGAGTGAAGGCGGCGACTTCCGGCCGCACCGACGCGATGAACGCCGGCGTCGACGAGGTCCGGCTGCCGTGGTGCGGGACGACCAGCAGATCGGAACGAAGCCGGGTCGGCTCGCGGTGGATAAGATCCGACTCGGTGCGTGCCTCGATGTCGCCGGTCAACAACGCGCTTCCGGCGGCGTTGCTTACCCGCAGCACGCAGGAAAGATCGTTCGGCTTCAGCTTCGGGTTGACGTAGTTCGCATCGACCGGATGCAGCATCGCGAACTCGACGCCGTCCCACGTCCATCGCTGACCCGCAAGGCAGCGCCACGCCGCTTCGCCGCGCGCGGAGCGCGCACGCACGATCGGGTCATCGGTCTTCAGCGACGATGCGACCCATTCTACGGGGACCGTTTGCAGGAGCGAGAGTGCTCCGCCGCTGTGATCGCTGTCCTGATGACTCACGACCAGGCCGTCGAGCCGCGCAATGCCGTTGGCGCGCAGCATCGGCGCGATGATGCGATTGCCTGCGTCGGCGGTCTCGCTGAAACGGGGACCGGTGTCGTACAGGAGCGAGTGGCCGTGCGTCTGCACCAGCACGGCAAGCCCCTGGCCGACGTCCAGCACGGTGACCTGGAAGGCCCCCATTGCCGGCAGCAGTGGAGCAATGACAAACAGCGGTGCAAGCCAGACCAGTCCGAGCGCGCGGCCGGGGACTCCGCGAGGCGCGAGCAGCCAGAGAACGCCCAGGATTCCGGCGACGGCGGCAAAGGTGCCGGGGGCGTGCTGCTGCCATACCGCCGCCGGCATCGCGCTCAACCATTCGAGCATCAGCGCGACCCATGCGAATATCTGATGGGCGATGATCAGCAGCACATCCCAAGGCACCACGATCGACGCCAGCGTCAGCGGCACCACGATGAACGTAACCACCGGAATCGCCACCGCATTCGCCAGCGGCGAAACGATGGATAGCTGCTGAAACAGCACCAGCATCAGCGGTATGAGGCCGAGCGTGATCGCGGTCTGTGCTCGCAGCGCCTCGCGCCACTTGGCTGCGCCTCCGATGCGGCCCACGCCGATGTAGAGCAGCAATCCGACGGCGCCGAAGGAGAGCCAGAATCCGGGCGTGAGCGTCGCCCATGGGTCCCACGCCAAGACCACGGCCAACGCCCACAGCCACACCACCGACGCGCTGCCGGGGCGGCCGAGCCAGAGCCCGATCGCCGCCACCGTCAGCATGTAGAGCGTGCGTTGCGCCGGAATTTCGAAGCCGGCCAGAAGCACATAGACAAACGCCGCCGCCACGCCCGCGACCGCGGCGGCTTTGCGCGCCGGCAATCGCGTGGTCAGCTTGTGGCTCATCTTCCATAACCAGTACGCGAGGCTTCCGATCAGCGCCGCAAAGAACGTGATATGCAGCCCCGAGATCGAGATCAAGTGGCCGATGCCGGTGCGGTTGAACAACTGCCACTGCTCGTTGGGAATCGCGCGCTCGTCTCCGATCGCGAGTGCGGCGATGACTCCCGCATAGGGGCGACCCTCGAGCGCCCGCAAAATGCGCGCGCGTATCGACTCGCGGGCGCGCGCGACATAGTCGGTGGCGCGCGCCGCGAATGCATCGACGCGGTGATTATCATCGTCCGCCCGCACGTAGCCGGTTGCGCGAAACTCGTTTTGAAGCAGCCACGCCTCGACGTCGAAGCCATGCGGGTTGACGGTGCCATGCGGCCGCTTGAGCCGCACGGTGAGGGCCCAGCGCTCGCCGGCATGGATCTCGGGGATCGCGGCCTTCGTTCCGTCGCGAGGCCACCCGTTGTACCAGGCCAGCGACAAGCGCGACGGCACCACGGCGTCAGGAGTCAGTATTTTTTCCACCGCAAACGCGAAACGGGTGCCGCGATCCGCCGGCTGTGGCAGGTCGTCGATAATGCCGACCAGCTCGATGTCTTGCCCTTCCCACGCCGGCGGCAGCGCGTCGGCAAGCCGCGTATCGGCCCGCCACGCCGCATAGAAGTATCCGGCCATGCCGACCGAGAGGGCCGCAATGAGCAGCGCGGCGGCGCGGGCGATCCTGCGTCGGGCGCCACCGGCACGACTCGAATAGACCACGCAGCCCATCGCCAACAAGAACGGAAGCAGCGCATAGACAGCGCGCCAAGACGGGGGCAGGCTCGCTTGCCGCTGGAGCATCACGATGCCGAGCGAAAACGCGAGCAGCAGGCAGCGCATGACGACGATCAGACGGTCATCGAACTTGCCGCCGGTCGCACGCGATGACACGGCCGACATCGGCAAAAAAAACGGGCCGCGCGCGCGATGGCGCACGTGGCCCCGGTTGTCGCTGACGCCGCGAATGCGGCAATCGCTGGCGCCGCGAATGCGGCAATCGCTGGCGCCGCGAATGCGGCAAAAGTTGACGCCGCCGCGAATGCGGCGATCAGTTCTTGGCGGTCTGCTTGAGCATGTCCTGAATCTTGGCTTCGAACTGCGCGTACGGCATGGCACCGACCATCCGCACGCCTTGCAGCTTGCCGTTTTCGACACGTCCGAGCACAAACGAGGGTGTTCCGTTGACGCCCGCCGCCGAGCCTTCGGCGATGTCCTTGTCGATCGCAGCGCGATACTTGTCGGAATCGACGCAGGCCTGGAACTTGGGCACGTCCATCGACGCCGACTGCGCGTATCCGCCAAGCTTGTCGGCCTGAAGCTGACTCGCGTTGACGATCAGCGTGTGCCGCAATTCCCAGAACTTGCCCTGCTCGGCCGCACAACGCGCCGCCGTGGCGCCGCGCCGCGCGTTTTCGTGGAACGGCAGCGGAAAGTCGCGGCTGATGTAGCGAACTTTGCCGGTGTCGATGAAGTTGGCTTTGATCTGCGCAAACGAGTCGTTGTGGTAGCGCTGGCAGAACGGGCACTGGTAATCGGTGTACTCGATCAGGACCAGCGGCGCATTTTCCTTGCCGACCGAGAAGCCGCCGGGCGTGAAGGCCATGCTTACCTTGTCGTCGACCGGCGCCGGGGCCGCGGGCTGGGCGGGAGCGGCCGGACGCGTCTCGAGCGTCTTGCGAATGGCTTTCAGTTCGTCGAGGATCTGCTGTGCCTGGTCCGACGTAATACCGTCCGCACGCGCCAGCGTAACGCCACCCAAAAGGGTCGCGGCCACGGCCAGAGCGGTCAGGGAACGAAACAATCTGATTTTCATGGTCGACCAATCCTGTAAATTTGGGAAATGCCGGTTGGAAGGCTGCGCACGGGGCGACCACGCCGGCAGCGCAGAGATTGGTCAGCATCATAGGGCTTTGCCGGGTCTTCGGCGCCGCGGACCGATTAGAGGTAACCGAGAAGGAACAAACGGTTAGGCACGATCGGCCCTCTCCGATCGCGGATCGGGGCGAACATCGCGCCCGCCCGCCGTGCGTCCCACCGGGGATCGGGCCGCTGACGGCTTACTTCTGCCGCGGCCATAAGATCATCTGCGTGCAGCGAAACAGCGCGATTCGCCGTCCGTTCGCCTGATCGGTGACCAGCGCATCCCACACCTGCGTCGCCCTGCCGAGATGCGCGGGCGTCGCGACGCAGACGATGGTGCCATTGCGCGCGGTGCCGAGGAAGTTGGTCTTCAGCTCAATGGTGGTGAAATTCTCCGCGCCGGGCGGCAGGTGAGCGAGGCAGCCGTAGCCGCACGCGGTGTCCGCGAGCGCAATCACCGTGGCCGCGTGCAAGTATCCGTTGGGCGCCAGCAGCTCGTCCCGAATGTCGAGCTCTGCGCCGACGCGATTCTCGGCCACCTCGGTAAAACGGACGCCGATCAAGCCCGGCAGGCGGCCCTCTCCCCGGTTGACGAATTTGTCCAGCGTGGCTTCCGGGCGCAGCGGCATGACCGATGATCTCGCTCGGTTTCCGGAACCTAAAGCCGCTTCTCGACCCAGCTTTTGACGCTGGCCAGCGCCGCCGGCAAGCCGGCGGGATCGGTTCCACCCGCCTGCGCCATGTCCGCCCTCCCGCCGCCTTTGCCTCCGACTTGGGTGGCCACGTGGTTGACCAGGTCGCCCGCCTTGATCCTGCCCGTCAGGTCGGAGGTCACGCCGGCAATCAGCATCACCTTGGTTCCGTCGGTCGAGCCGAGCACGATGGCAGCGCTTTTGAACCTGCCCTTGAGCTGGTCGATGGTGTCCCGCAGCACCTTCGCGTCTGCGCCATCGACCGTTGCCGCCAGCACCTGCGCGCCATTGACTTCGACCGCCTGCGCCGCAAGATCGCCGCCCTGACTCGAGGCAAGCTTGCCCTTGAGACGGGCAAGCTCCCTTTCGAGCGTCTTGGCGCTATCGATAAGCTGCTGAATTTTCGCGGTGACTTCTGCAGGAGGCGCCTTGAGCGCTTGGGCAGCGTCGTTGAGTCGTGTTTCGAGCTGATGCGTGTGCGCAACCGCGGCCTCACCGGTCACCGCTTCGACCCGGCGGATGCCGGCGGCAACGCCGGACTCGGAAACGATCGTGAAGTAACCGATGTCGCCGGTGCGCTGGACGTGCGTGCCGCCGCACAGCTCGGTCGAAAAGTCGCCCATGCTGAGCACGCGCACCTGGTCGCCATACTTCTCGCCGAACAGCGCCATCGCGCCGGCCTTGATTGCGTCGTCGTACGGCATGAGCCGGGTCTCGACCGCGTAATTGGCGCGGATGGCGCGGTTGACCAGCGCTTCAACGGTGCGGATTTCCTGCGCCGTCATCGGCTGCGTGTGCGAGAAATCGAATCGGGTGCGTTCGGCATCGACCAGCGAGCCTTTCTGCTGCACATGATCGCCCAGGACCTTGCGCAACGCGGCGTGCATCAGGTGCGTCGCGGAATGGTTGAGCGCCGCGCGCTCACGCGTGTGGGCGTCCACCTGTGCGCTGACGATGTCGCCGAGGCGAAGCTCGCCGGTCTTCACCTGTCCGTGATGGCCGACGACGTCGGGCTGGACCTTCTGCGCATCGTGGACCGCAAACAGGGTGAGACAAACACCGCTCTTGCTGAGCTCGCCGCGGTCTCCGACCTGGCCGCCCGACTCGGCATAGAACGGGGTCCGATCGAGCACGACGATACCTTCCTGCCCGGAGCTTAGCGCATCGATCGACGTGCCATCGCGAAACAGCGCGGTGACGCGACCTTCCACTGAGAGCGTCGTGTAACCATCGAACACGGTCTTGGCACCGGCGTACGACAGCGCTCCGCCCGCCTTGAACGCCGACGCGGCGCGCGCGCGTTCGCGCTGTTTGTCCATCGCCACATCGAATCCCGCCTGGTCGACGGTAAAGCCCCGTTCGCGGCACACGTCCGCGGTCAGGTCGAGTGGAAACCCGAAAGTATCGTAGAGCGTGAACGCGGTTTCGCCGGGCAGCATTTTGATGCCGGCTTTGTCGGCGTCGGCGAGCGCGCCTTCGAGCACCTTCATGCCATGCTCGAGCGTTTCAGCGAAGCGTTCTTCCTCCGCCCTGAGGACGCGGACCACGTAGTCCTGCTTCAGCGGCAGCTCCGGATAGGCGTCGCCCATCAAGCGCGACAATTCCGGGACAAGCTGGTTGAAGAATGGCGACGTCTGGCCGAGCTGATAGCCGTGGCGGATCGCACGGCGGATGATACGCCGGAGCACGTAACCACGGCCCTCGTTGCTTGGGATGACGCCGTCGACGATCAGAAATGCGCAGGCGCGGATGTGATCGGCGATGACGCGCAGCGACGGCGACGCAAGATCACGGGCGCCGGTTGCCGCCGCCGCAGCGCTGATCAGCGACTGGAACAGGTCGATGTCGTAGTTACTGTGGACGTGCTGCAGGACCGCGGCGAGGCGCTCGAGGCCCAAGCCAGTATCGACGCACGGTTTGGGCAGCGGCGTGAGCTTGCCCTTGGCGTCGCGATCGTACTGCATGAACACGAGGTTCCAAATTTCGATGTAGCGGTCGCCGCAGGCATCCGGCGAACCCGGCGGCCCAAAGTTCGGGTGCGCCGTCGGGACCGCCGCTCAAGATGACCATTTCCGTCGGTGCGGCAGATCCGGGCTACATGTATCCCTACATCGCCAAGGCGGCGGGAATATTCCAACGCAACGGGCTCGATGTCGAGATCCAGGTCATCCCCGGGCCGCAGGCGATCGCCGCTCTCGTCACAGGACAGATCCGGGTGGCAACGTCAGGGGCAGGGGAGACACTCGCCGCTGCCGTGGCGGGCGCCGACCTGACCATCGTCGCGTCCCCGACCCCTTCCTTCGCCGGCTACATTTATGCGGCGCCCAACATCAAGACGCCCTCGGACATGAAGGGCAAGAAGGCAGCCATCACCAACCCGGGAGGGACGTACGACATCCTCCTGCGCTCTTCGCTGCCGAAGATCGGGCTGCAGCCGGACAAGGACGTGACCCTCATCCCGACTGGTTCGATTCCGAATGCCCTCACCGCGCTCCTCAACGGCGCCGTCTCAATGTCCCCCTCTGGCATCGGACCGAATTCGATCAAGCTCGAGCAGAACGGCTGCCATGTCATCTTCGATCCGGCCGGTATCCCCTTCTCCGCCGCGAGCACAGTCATGCAACACGCCTGGATCTCGACCAACCGCGATGCCGCCCAGCATTACGTTGACTCCATCGTGCAGGCGATCGCGCGCATGAAGCATGACAAGGCTTTCGCCATCCAGACGATGAAGGGCTACATGGACTCGCCCGACGACCAGTCGCTGAACATCACCTACGACTATTACTCTCAGGACAAGATCACGCCGACCTTACCGACTCCCAAGGCGGAACTGTACAGCATCCAATTTGAGGAGATCGGCAAGCAGAATACCGCGGCCCGCAGTTTCGACCTGAACAAGATGGTCGATGCGTCGCTCGTCCAG
>DAIQRF010000081.1:0-8112 GCA_036786505.1 Casimicrobiaceae bacterium
CCCGCCGACCTGGACCTCGGCCGATGCCGCCGGCCTGCCCATCCTCGCGGGACTGGTGCGCTACGATCAGGTGGCCGCCGGAGAAATCGCCCATGCCTTGCGCTTCACGGCGCCGCAAACGCGCAACACCTTCATCTGGCCGGCGCGCCATGAGGCGTCGAGCCTGAGCGGGACGCAGTATCCGCCCATGGGCCAGCGCTTCCGCCTCAAGGCCGGTGTCGATACCTCGCGCTTCGGGCCGAACGTACAGATCATTTTGCGCGCGCTCAAAAAATACGGCATGTTTCTGGCGGACAACGGCAGCAGTTGGTTCTTGAGCGGCGCGCCCGACCCGCGCTGGAACGACGACGAGCTGCATCAGCTCGGGCTTCTGCACGGCAGCGATTTCGAGGCGGTCGACGAATCCTCGCTGATGATCGATCCCAACTCCGCTCAAGCGCGTTCGCCCACGCCGCCCGCGGCAGCCGAGGTGTCCGTGATCGAATACTATCGCGCCGCGGTCGGACACTATTTCATGACCGCCGACAGCCCCGAAATCGATGCCCTCGACAACGGCGTTTTTCCGGGCTGGGCGCGAACCGGACAGACGTTCAAGGCCTATCCGCCGTCCGACGCGAGTCATTCGCCGGTGTGCCGGTTCTACGGTCGACCCGAGGCCGGGCTGGACTCGCATTTCTACTCCGTGTCGATACCCGAATGTCAGGCGGTGATCGCGCGCTTTTCCAGCGCCTGGATTTACGAATCGGGAGACGTGTTCACCCTCGATGCGCCTAACCCGGCCGATGGCGCATGTTCGCCGGCCGCGCTTCCGGTCTATCGCCTGTACAACAACCGCGCCGATGCCAATCATCGCTATACGACCTCGCTGGCGGTTCGCGCGCAAATGATGAACGCCGGCTGGATCGCCGAAGGTTACGGCCCGCTTGCCGTTGCGATGTGCGCTGCCGCGCAGTGAGCGGATTCCGTTTGCGCGTAGCCGCGGCCGATCGTCTTCGCCTTAGAATTCCAGCCGACGATGTTCCATGTCAAGGTGATGGTCGTCGATGGATTGTGGTCGACCGTCGGTTCGACCAACTTCGACAACCGCTCTTTCCGCTTGAACGACGAAGCGAATCTCAACGTCTTCAGCGCTGAATTCGCCGAGCGCCAGACCGCCGTTTTCAACGAGGACTTGAGGCACTCACGGCGGGTGGCCTACGAAGAATGGCAAAACCGGCCGTGGACGGAGAAGCTCTCGGAGCGCGTGGAGGCTTTGCTTGATTCGCAGCTCTGAGCAGTGGAGCGCCCGCGAAACGCGCGATCTGCAGTCGCGGCAGTCCGACGCAGTGCCCGCGCAGCGTCTGGCAGTCGAGCCCCATACCACGGGCGCGTTGGATGGTTACGGAGTCTTCGGCGTAGTCCTGGCTGCATCAGCACATTTGAGCGTGTACGCCCAGTAGGCGCTGCCGGGGCCGTAGAACGCGCCAAGCCTCGATTCGGCTGTCAAGCCGGCACGGCCCGCCGCGCGCATATCCTGCAATCCGACGCAATTGGCTTGGATCTCGTCGGCGGTGGGCACGCGGGCATGCGCGCACTCGTGGAAAAAGATGTAGTCGTGCACCTCCGGCGGCAGGGCCTTGAGCTTTTCCACGTTCCAGATGATCTGGAAGCCGGACGGAATGCGCACCGCCTTCCCGGTAAAACCGAGCCCGGCCTGGCCGGGCTCGGTCTCCACCTCTTCCACCGTCTTGCCGCCCGCGACGCAGCTCGCGGACTTGCCGTCGGCAAAAGTGAACGCCCCTGCGCCTAGGGACGCGACCAGAGACGCGATGGCGCATGCGGCCTTGAAAATCATCTTGGAGCGGTGTGATTTTGGCTGCATCAAAAATCTCCATCAGGACTATCGAGGACATGGACCGGCATCGGGTCGCCGCGTTCCCGAACCCAGCAAGCTCAAGGGCGCGAGTGCGCATCCGCTCCCGCGTGAGCGGGTTGGCTGAGAATCTCGAGCTTCACCCGCGCGACGCCGGTGCGCATTCCAAGCGCCGCGGCGGCGCTCGACGAAAGATCGATAATTCTGCCTTGAACATGCGGACCGCGATCATTGACCCGGACCCGCACCGATTTGCCGTTGTCGAGCTTGGTGACCCTGACCTCGGCGCCCAGCGGCAAGGTCCGGTGCGCCGCGGTCAGACGGCCGCGGTCGTAGCGCTCTCCGCTCGCCGTACTTTTGCCGTTGAGATGCTCGCTGTATACCGACGCCAAGCCCGTTTGCGCCGGCGGCAACGGCGCGCCGCTGGCAAGGTCCGCGATCGCGCAGCCACAGGTGGCTGCCAGCCAGACACATACGCCAGGAACCGCCGCCGCATGCTTAAGGTTCATGGCCGACGCTCTCACTATTCCCCTGCGATTGCAAGACGCGTTCGGCGCCGCGTTTCGCCATCGTCGGCCATAGTCCTACAGCCAATGTTATGCGCCGCCGATTCCTCGTGCCGCGGCCACGTGCCACACTAGAGCGCCGCTGGCGGCTCGATTCGAGCACCGGCGTCGATCAGGAAACGCCCATGGAGCGAACAACGCCACTGAAGCCGGCGAGTAGTGGTCAGACATTCCCACCCGGGTCCGAGTTCATAGCGCCGGTGCGTGCCGTGACATGACACGGGTCATCGCCTCGGGAAGCTCCGCGTCGGAGCGGCGCCGACTTGGCGAGCGGACGGCGTACATTCTGAAAAACCCGGGCGGATTCGCGCTCGGCGTGCTCAAGGCCTTTCGCAAGAACCAGGGCTTGCTGCTGGCCGGCGCCGTCGCCTACTACACCCTGCTGTCGCTGATCCCGCTGTTGAGCCTGATGCTGATCGCGCTGTCGCACGTGATCGATCAGTCGCGGTTGCTGGCAACGATGACCGAGTATCTCGAGTTCATCGTTCCCGGACAATCCGGGGCGCTGGTCGGCGAGCTGCGAGCGTTCCTGGACCACGGCCAGGTGATTGGAGGCGTTCTCCTGGTAACGATGGTTTTTTTCAGCGCGCTCGCATTCACCGTGCTGGAAAATGCAATGTCGGTGATTTTCTATCATCGCGTCGCCGTCCGGCGCCGGCGCTTCGTCGTGTCGGCGCTCCTGCCCTACCTGTTCATCCTTTTTCTGGGATTGGGCCTGCTGGTCGTGACCATCGTCGCCGGCAAGCTGGGCGCGCTGGCGACGCACAACATCACGGTCTTCGGTGTGCCGCATTCGCTCAGCGAGCTATCGGACTACCTGCTGTATCTGCTCGGCGTGGCTGGCGAGATCCTGATATTGACCGCGATCTATCTGGTGATGCCGGTCGGGCGCTTGTCGCTGCGCCACGCGCTGATCGGCGGCGTCACCGCCGGCCTGCTGTGGGAGCTGACACGGCATCTGCTCGGCTGGTACTACGGCACCATGTCGCAGGTACGCGTCGTCTACGGCTCGCTGACGACAGCGATCCTGGCGCTGCTGTCGGTGGAGATCGGCGCCATTCTCCTGCTGCTCGGCGCGCAGGTCATCGCCGAATATGAACGAATCGGCCGCGAACCTGCGACTGCGCCGCAGAAGTCGCTGACCACCGAGACGCGAACGGCGCCCCGCGAGCGCGGCACTTGACTGCGGCGGCGATGGCGGACCGGGTGGTGGTCCGCCCCGAAGGCCTGCTCAATCGATGAGACTGCTCGCGCCATGAAATGGCTCGCAAGCTCGATGTTGATTCCGCTCCTCTGCGGGTGCATCACCTTGACGGTCGAGCCGCGCGCCGTCGTCTCCGGTCCGGGCGGCATCGCGCGGGTCATGACGCTGCGGTGCGACGTCGCCGACCGCGTGTTGCAGACGGCGGGCGATGGTGAAGCAGCGGACGCGCTGGATCGGCGTCCGTTCCGCGTCCTGATCTGGAACATTCACAAGCAAGGTGATTCCGGCTGGCAGCGCGATCTGTCGGCATTCGCCGCCGCGAGCGACGTGATGCTGTTGCAGGAGACAGTGTTGCAGCCGCCGCTGCGCGACATTCTGGACGATTCCGGTTTGCGCTGGGTAATGGCGAGTTCGTTTCTGTTCGGCGCCGACGACATCGGTGTGTTGACCGCGACCCGCATCGTGCCGATGGCGAGTTGCACGCAACGCGTGGTCGAGCCGCTCATTCGCATCCCCAAATCGGCGGTGATCAGCTGGCTGCCTATTGCCGGCACGCGGGCCGGCTCGCGAGAGACGCTCGCGATCGTCAATGTTCATTCCATTACCTTCGAGCTTTCTTTGGATACGTACCGCGCCCAGCTCGAGGCGCTGGCCGATGCGCTCGCCGAGCATCGCGGACCGATCATTCTCGCCGGCGATTTCAACACCTGGAGCGATGCGCGCGACCGGGTCGTGGCCGAAACCGCCGCCCGTCTGGGGCTGACCGAACTGGATTTGCGCGTCGACCGGCGGGCTGTCTTCTTTGGCCGGCATCTCGACCATATTTTCATCCGCGGACTGCAGATGATCGACGTCGGCGCTATTCCGGTCACCTCGTCGGACCACAATCCGGTGGCGGCAACGTTGCGCATTCGCCAGCCATGGCGCTGATCCAGACGTTCCGAAGATCAAGGAGCGGATGAAGGCGACCTTCAGGCGAGGCGCGACGCCGAAAGCGCCCCCCGCTCGTCTGGCTCACGGGTACGAACATAGACTAAGACTATTGTTAATATAATATAAATAAACTTGAACTATCGACCCTTTGCCGCGATCATACGGTCATCGCCATCGCTACTTAACCGGGAGCTCATCGTGTCAGAACATAATCTCGCCAATCGTGAAGGACAGCGCGTCCCTGAAGTCAGCTTCCGCATCCGCCGCAACGGGGAATGGGTAACAGTGACTAGCGACGACATTTTTTCGCACAAGAATGTCGTCGTCTTTTCGCTCCCGGGCGCGTTTACGCCTACCTGTTCGTCGATGCATTTGCCGCGATTCAACGAGCTCGCGCCGGCGTTCAAGGCGCAGGGCATCGACGCCATCGTCTGCATCTCGGTCAACGATCCGTTCGTCATGGAAGAGTGGGGCCGCGATCAGGAGGCGCAAAACGTATTTCTGCTGCCCGACGGGAACGCGAAATTTACCGAGCAGATGGGATTGCTGGTCGACAAATCCGATTTGAACTTCGGCCAACGTTCATGGCGCTACTCGATGCTGGTTCGCGACAAGGTGATCGAAAAAATGTTCATCGAGCCCGATGAGGCGGGCGATCCGTTCAAGGTGTCGGACGCCGACACCATGCTCGGGTATCTGAATCCGAACGCGAGCAAGCCCGACCAGATCGCCATTCTCACCCGCGACGGCTGCTCGTTCTGCGCCAAGGCCAAGCGCCTGCTCGCCGATGCGGGGTACGATTTTGCCGAAGTCGCTCTGCCGCATACGATACGCACCAAGGCTCTGGGGGCGATAGCGTCCGCGGCGACGGTACCGCAGGTGTTCATCAACGGACGCCTGATAGGAGGATTGGAAGACCTGACGGCGTTCCTGAAAAAGGCGGCATAAGCTCGCGAGGCGGCGCACGACCAAGACCAACGGGTCTCGAGTCGAAAACCCGAACATGAAAAAGGCAAAGCAATGGCAAGCACGCAGACGAGCATCGACACCGACGTAGCCGTCATCGGCGCGGGGACCGCGGGACTGGCCGCGTATCGCGCCGCCAAGGCCGCGGGCAAGCGCGCACTGCTGATCGAAGGCGGCCAGTACGGGACGACCTGCGCGAGAGTGGGATGCATGCCGAGCAAGCTGCTGATCGCACCTGCCGAAGCCGCGCATGCCGTCGCGCGGTTTCCCGCATTCGGGATGCAGGCCGTTGCCGTCAAGATCGATCGCCGGGCGGTCATGGAACGCGTCAGAGTCGAGCGCGACCGGTTCGTGGCCTTCGTGACCGACGACGTCGATGCCCTCCCCGACGCGGACAAGCTCCGCGGCCATGCCACGTTTCTCGATGACAACACGCTGCGGATCGACGATCGCTTGCGGGTGAAGGCGGCCGCTATCGTCATCGCCACCGGTTCGTCGCCTGTCTTTCCCGTCGCCTGGCGCGCCCTCGGCAACCGGCTCGCAACCAACGAAGACGTCTTCGAGTGGGATCAACTCCCGGAAAGCGCCGCTGTGTTCGGCCCTGGAGTCATCGGCCTTGAGCTTGGCCAGGCGCTGCATCGCTTGGGCGTGCGCGTAAAGGTATTCGGCAGAGGTGGCGGCGTCGGCCCGTTGTCGAATCCCGCGCTCATCGACTACGCGCGCAAGGTGTTCGGCCAGGAGTTCTACCTCGATACCAACGCTCACGCCGAAGTCGCCCGCGACGGCGACGAGGTGGTGGTCACCTATCGGGCACTGGACGGCAGCACCCAGACCGAGCGATTTGCGTACCTGGTCGCGGCCACTGGCCATGCGCCCAATGTCGACCAGCTTGGACTTGAAAATACCACCCTGGCGCTCGACGCCCGCAGCGTGCCGCTCTTCGATCGCACCACCTTACAATGCGGCGGCTCGTCCATTTTTGTCGCCGGAGACGCGAGCAACGACGTGCCGCTACTGCATGAAGCCGCCGATGAAGGGCGCATTGCCGGCGACAACGCGGCGCGGTTTCCCACGATCAAGAGCGGCTTGCGGCGTGCGTTGCTGAGCGTGGTGTTCACCGATCCGCAGATCTGCATCGTCGGCGGTGGATTCGCGTCGGCGCGACCCGCAGCGCCTGTCATCGGCGAGGTATCGTTCGAGAACCAGGGCCGTGCCCGCATCATGCTGCGCAATCAGGGCATGCTGCAGGTGTATGCCGACAGCACCACGGGTCTATTGCTCGGCGCGGAGATGATCGGCCCGGACGCGGAGCACATCGGCCATCTGCTGGCGTGGGCCCGCCAGATGAATCTCAGCATCGACCAGATGCTCCAGATGCCCTTCTACCATCCGGTCGTCGAGGAAGGCTTGCGAACTGCCCTGCGCGACGCGCGGACCAAGCTGGCGTTGATCGCGGCCGCGCGGCGCGCGGCGTGAGGTTGTGGATTTGCTGGCTGACTGATCTCGACCCGCGATAGTCGAAAGCTGACGTTCGATCGCTGGTCGAGAGCGTTCGACCGCGCGAGAGCTGCGCCGCCGGTGATCGCCGCTATCCCTGCGAGAGCCGCTGCCCGTGTTCGCGCGTGGTGTGAAAGCCGACCTTGGTCCACCGCTCCATCGTCACCTGCAGGATGTATTTATTCGCCGCCAGGAACACCGGGTTGCCGTCGACGTCGGTCGCCATCGACGCCGCGGTTTCGTTCTCGAAATTGCGATGGGTCGCGGCATCGGGGAAGGTGAGCCAGCGGGCGGTGGCTATGTTGGCCGCATCGTAGAGCGCGTCGACCTTGTATTCGCGAGCCAGCCGGTCCGCGACCACGTCGAACTGCAGCTCTCCGACCGCGCCCAGCAGCAGCGTGTTGTTCCATGCGCGTTCGAAGACCTGAATCGCCCCCTCCTCGCCCAGCTCCTGGAGACCTTTCTGGAGCTGTTTGGCCTTGAACGGGTCGCGCGGCCGCGTAACGCGGAACAGCTCCGGCGCGAAGTAGGGAATGCCCTTGAACGCCAGCGCCTCCCCTTCGGTCAGCGTGTCACCGATCTGCAACTGGCCGTGATTGTGAATGCCGATGATGTCGCCGGCGACCGCGTCGTCGCTGGCAACGCGCTCGTTGGCCATGAAGGTCAATACGTTGCCGAGCTTCATCTCGCGGCCGATGCGCAGGTGGCGAACTTTCATTGCCGGCTGGTAGCGCCCGGAGCAAACGCGGAAAAACGCAATGCGGTCGCGATGGCGCGGATCCATGTTCGCCTGAATCTTGAAGACGAATCCGCTGAACGCTTCTTCCGCGGGCGCAACCAACCGGCTGCTGCCGTCGCGAGGCTGCGGCGGCGGCGCCCAATCCACCAGCGCCTGCAGAATCTCCTGCACCCCGAAATTGTTGATGCCTGAGCCGAAGAAAACCGGGGACTGCTGTCCCGCGAGGAACGACTCCAGGTCGAACGGCGAGCTCGCGTTGCGGATGAGCTCCACGTCGTGACGCAATGCCGCCGTCTCGTCGGGAAACAGTTCGTCGAGACGAGGGTTGCCCAAGCCTTCGATCAACTCGCCATCG
>DAIQRF010000082.1:0-4086 GCA_036786505.1 Casimicrobiaceae bacterium
CGCCTACCGCAACGGCTCGCCGGTGCGGCTTGCCGATGTGGCCGATGTCATCGACGGCGCGGAAAACAACCGCCTCGCGGCATGGGCGAATCAGCTGCCGGCGATCATCGTCAACATCCAGCGCCAGCCTGGCGCCAACGTCATCGAGGTCGTCGACCGGATCAAACAGTTATTGCCGCAGTTGCAGGCGTCGCTGCCCGCCGCGGTCGACGTCGCCGTGCTCACCGATCGCACCATCACCATACGGGCTTCCGTTCAAGACGTGCAATTCGAGCTGTTTCTCGCCGTCGCACTGGTGGTAATGGTCATCTTCCTGTTCCTGCGCAGCCTTTCGGCAACCGTCATCCCGAGCGTGGCGGTGCCGCTGTCGCTGATCGGAACGTTTGGCGTGATGTACCTCGCCGGTTTTTCGATCAACAACCTGACGCTGATGGCGTTGACGATCGCGACCGGGTTTGTGGTCGATGACGCGATCGTGATGATCGAGAATATCGCCCGCTATATCGAGGCCGGCGAAAAGCCGCTCGACGCGGCGCTCAAGGGCGCCGAACAGATCGGATTCACCATCATTTCGCTGACCATCTCGCTGATCGCCGTGCTGATCCCGCTGCTATTCATGGGCGACGTCGTCGGCCGGTTGTTCCGTGAGTTCGCGATCACCCTCGCCGTCTCGATCCTGATTTCAGCGCTTGTATCGCTGACGCTGACGCCGATGATGTGCGCCAAATTCCTCCGCCATACCAAGGAAGAGCAGCAAAGCAGGTTCTACCGCAAGAGCGGGGAGATTTTCGACCGCGTCATCGCGCGTTACGGCAGCATGCTCAACTGGGTGCTGGACCGGCAGGCTTCGACGCTGGTCGTGGCGCTCATCACGCTGGTCCTCACCATCGTTCTCTACATTTTCATCCCCAAGGGCTTTTTTCCGGTTCAGGATACCGGCGCCATCCAGGGCATCACCGAGGCGCCGCAAACAATATCGTTTGCGGCGATGGCGGAGCGCCAGCAGGCGCTCGCGCGCGTCATCCTGCAGGATCCCGCGGTGGAAAGTCTTTCCTCGTTCATCGGCGTCGACGGCACCAACTCGACGCTGAACAGCGGCCGCATGCTCATCAATCTGAAGCCGCTTTCCAAACGCAATGCGCGTGCCGAGGAAGTGATTCGCAACCTGCAAACGAGGCTCGCCGATGTCGAGGGAATCACGCTTTACATGCAACCGGTGCAGGACCTGACGATCGAGAATCGCGTCAGCCGCACGCAGTACCAGTTCACGGTCGAGGATACCAGCCCCGATGAGCTCGCCGTGTGGGTGCCCAGGATCGTCGATCGTCTGCGGCAGATTCGAGAGCTTGCCGACGTCGCCACCGATCTTCAGAACGGCGGGCTGCAGGTATTCGTGGACATCGACCGGGCGACGGCGAGCCGCTTCGGCATCACGCCGGCGGCGATCGACAACGCGCTCTACAACGCTTTCGGGCAGCGGCTGGTATCAACGATCTTCACCCAAACCAATCAGTATCGGGTGGTCCTCGAAGTGAAGCCGGAGTTTCAGTACGGGCCCGAGGCGCTGAGGCAGATCTACGTTCCCGCGACCCGTTCGGGCCCTCCGACGGCAAGCAGCGCATCGGTGCCGACCACCGGCGGCAACGCGTCCGCGGCGCTGGCCGCACCTGGAGCGGGGACGACGTCATCCGCGAGCTCGTCTGGCGCGGGCCAGCAGACGTCGATGCAAGTCCCGCTGACGGCCTTTGCACGCATCACCGAGCGCGCTTCGCCGCTGGTGGTCAATCACATCGGCCAGTTCCCTTCGGCGACCATCTCGTTCAATCTCGCGCCGGGCGCTTCGCTCGGCGACGCGGTGAAGGCCATCCAGAAAACGCAAGCCGAAATCGGCCTGCCCGCGAGCGCGCAGATCCAATTTCAAGGCGCGGCGGCGGCGTTTCGCGGTTCGCTTGCCAGCGAGCTGTGGCTTATCCTCGCCGCCATCGTCACCATGTACATCGTGCTCGGGGTGCTCTACGAGAGCTTCATCCACCCGATCACGATCCTCTCCACGCTTCCCTCGGCCGGCGTCGGCGCGCTGCTGGCGCTGATGATCTTCGGCAAGGACCTCAGTGTGATCGCCATCATCGGCATCGTGCTGCTTATCGGCATCGTGAAAAAGAACGCGATCATGATGATCGACTTCGCGCTTGATGCCGAGCGCAAGGAAGGCAAGCCGCCGCGCGAGGCGATTTGCCAGGCGTGCCTGTTGCGCTTCCGCCCGATCATGATGACGACCATGGCGGCGCTCCTCGCGGCGCTGCCGCTGATGATCGGCTGGGGTGTGGGCTCCGAGCTGCGTCATCCGCTCGGCATCACCATGGTCGGAGGATTGATCGTCAGCCAGATGCTGACCTTGTTCACGACGCCGGTGATCTACCTCGCCTTCGACAGCCTCGCGCGCAGGGTGCGCGGCGGGAAGGCGCGCCGCAGAGGCAAGCAGAAGCCGACGCCCGCGCCGGCGGCCGGTGATTAGTGGACCGTAACAGCATGTCCGACCAGGCGCCGGACAACGACCCGAAGGCGCACAGCACGTCGCCACCTCAGGTCAATCTGTCGGCGCCGTTCATCGATCGTCCGGTGGCGACGACGCTGCTCGCGATCGGACTCGCGCTCGCGGGCGCCGCCGCGTTTCGCCTGCTGCCGGTGTCGCCGCTGCCTCAGGTCGACTATCCGACGATCTCGGTGTCCGCTTCGCTGCCGGGTGCCAGCCCGGAAACCATGGCCGCCACCGTTGCCACGCCGCTCGAGCGCTCGCTCGGCCGCATCGCGGGGGTGACCGAAATGACGTCGAACAGCTCGCTGGGCTCGTCGCGGGTCACGCTGCAGTTCGAGCTCAGCCGCGATATCGATGGTGCTGCCCGCGACGTGCAGGCGGCGCTCAACGCGGCGCGGAGTCTCCTGCCCACCGGGCTTCCGAGCAATCCGACCTATCGCAAGGTTAATCCCGCCGACGCTCCGGTCATGATCCTGGCGCTCACCTCGGACACCATGACGCGGGGCCAGATGTACGACGCGGGCTCCACCATCATCGCCCAGAAGCTGTCGCAGCTGCAGGGTGTGGGGCAGGTGCAGGTGGGAGGAAGCTCCCTGCCCGCGGTGCGGGTGGAGCTCAACCCGCAGACGCTCAACAAGTACGGCATCGGCTTCGAGGATGTGCGAACGGTTCTCGCCGCCACCAACGCCAACCGGCCGAAGGGGTCGCTGGAGGCAGGCGATCGCCACTGGCAGATTTACGCCAACGACCAGGCCAAAACGGCGGCCGACTATCTGCCGTTGATCATTGCCTACCGCAACGGCTCGGCGGTGAAGCTCACCGATCTCGGCAATGTCGTGGACTCGGTGCAGGATCTTCGCAACGCGGGCTCCTCCAACGGCAAGCCCTCGGTGCTGATCATCATCAGGCGCCAGCCGAACGCCAACATTATCCAAACCGTCGACAGCATCACCGAAACGCTGCCGCAGCTACGCGCATCCATTCCCAGCACGATCAAGGTCGACGTGGTGATGGAGCGCACGACGACCATTCGCGCGTCATTGCGCGATGTCGAGCGGACGCTGGTGGTCGCGGTCTGCCTGGTCGTTCTGGTCGTCTTCGTGTTCCTGCGCAACTGGCGGGCAACGTTGATTCCCAGCGTTGCGGTGCCGGTTTCGCTGATCGCGACTTTCGGCGTCATGTATCTGTGCGGCTTCAGCCTGAACAACCTTTCCTTGATGGCGCTGACGATCGCCACCGGGTTCGTGGTCGATGATGCCATCGTCGTGCTCGAGAACGTTTCGCGTCACATCGAGGAGGGCATGCCGCCGATGAAGGCGTCGCTGCTCGGCGCGCGCGAAGTCGGCTTTACGGTGCTGTCGATGAGCCTGTCGCTGATTGCCGTCTTCATTCCCATCCTGCTGATGGGAGGCATCGTCGGCCGCTACTTCCGCGAGTTCGCGGTGACCTTGTCGGTGGCGATTCTCATTTCGCTCGTGCTTTCGCTGACCATGACGCCGATGATGTGTTCGCGTCTGCTGCGCGCTGAAAAGGAGCAGCGTCACGGACGC
>DAIQRF010000082.1:4096-8091 GCA_036786505.1 Casimicrobiaceae bacterium
CGCCTGGAGCGAGCGCGCGTTCGGCTCGATGCATCGCGGCTACGAACGAAGTCTCACCTGGGCGCTCGACCACGGGCCGGTCATGACGGTGATTCTTCTCGCGGTCGTGTGCCTGAACGTCTACTTGTACATCATTATCCCCAAGGGATTTTTCCCGCAGCAGGACACCGGCCGGCTCATAGGATTCATCCAGGCCGACCAGAGCATATCGTTTCAGGCGATGCAGCCGAAGCTGGCGAGCTTTGTCGCCATCGTCCGCGCCGACCAGGCGGTCGAAAATGTGGTCGCGTTCACCGGCGGCGCGCAGCGAAATACCGGGATGATGTTCGTTCAGCTTAAGCCATTGGCCGAGCGCAAGGAGGCGGCCGACAAGATCATCGCGCGTTTGCGGATCAAGCTCGCCGACGAGCCCGGCGCCAACCTCTTCCTCAATCCGGTGCAGGACATTCGCGTCGGGGGAAGGCAGGCCAATGCGACGTATCAGTACACCTTGCAGGCGGACGACCTGGGCGAGTTGCGTACCTGGGAGCCGCGCATACGTCAGGCGATGAGCCGGCTGCCGCAACTGGTGGACGTCAACACCGATCAGCAGGACAAAGGCCTGCAGACATCGCTGGTCATCGATCGCGACGCCGCGGCGCGTCTGGGCGTCTCGCCGAAGCTGATCGACACCACCCTGAACGACGCGTTCGGTCAGCGACAAGTTTCGACCATCTATTCCGCGCTGAACCAGTATCACGTGGTGATGGAGGCTGCGCCGGAATACTGGCAGTCCGCCGATTCCCTCGACCACGTGTACGTGAGCACTTCCGGGGGAGCGCAGGTTCCGCTCTCCGCATTCGCGCGCTATGCCCCCACCAACACCGCGCTCGGCGTGAACCACCAATCGCAATTCGTGGCGTCCACCATCTCGTTCAATTTGCCGGAAGGCACCTCGCTCGGGCAGGCAACGCTGGCGATCGACGACGCGCTGGCGCGAATCGGCGTTCCGGCAACCGTTCGCGGCAGCTTTCAGGGCACGGCGCGCGCGTTCCAGGACTCCCTCAACAGCCAGCCCTGGCTCATTCTCGCCGCGCTGCTCACGGTCTATATCGTGCTGGGCGTGCTGTACGAAAGCTACGTGCATCCGATGACGATCCTGTCGACGCTGCCGTCGGCGGGCGTCGGTGCATTACTTGCCCTGTTGCTGTTTCACAAGGAGTTCAGCGTCATCGCTCTCATCGGCGTCATTCTGCTCATCGGTATCGTGAAAAAAAATGCGATCATGATGATCGACTTTGCGCTCGAGGCCGAGCGCAACCGCAACAAGAACTCGCGCGAGGCGATTTTCGAGGCCTGCCTTTTGCGCTTCCGTCCGATCATGATGACCACCATGGCAGCGCTCCTGGCTGCGGTGCCGCTCGCGCTCGGCACCGGTGATGGCGCGGAATTCCGTCAGCCTCTCGGCATCTCCATCGTTGGCGGCCTCATCGTGAGCCAGATGTTGACGCTGTACACAACACCCGTCGTGTACCTGTATCTCGACCGGTTCAGCCTGTGGACGCGTCGCCTGCGCGAAGGGCGGCGACCGATGCCGAACGCGGCGGCCGAAACCGGGGACTGAGCGGAGTGACAGGCACCCACGCGATGCAGGCAAGCGCGATGCGCAAATGGCGCGCGGCATGGACTGTCTGCGCGACGTCGGCGCTGTTCGGATGCTCGGTCGGTCCGAACTATGTCCGTCCGACCGCGGAATCGCCTTTGGCATACAAGGAGGCGCCACCGTGGAAACGGGCCGAACCGCGGGACCAGGAGCCGCGCGGCAACGGGTGGTCTGTTTTCAAGGACCCGAAACTCGATGCGCTGGTGGCGCAAGTCGAGGTCAGCAATCAGACGATCAAGGCTGCCGAAGCGCGCGTGCGTCAGGCACGGGCAATGACCCAGGCCGCGCGTGCCGCATTGTTTCCGTTGGTCAGCGCCAGCGCCGGTGCGACGCGAAGCAGCAGCCGCACCGCGATCGGCGCCAGCGTCGGCACCACCGGCGGCCCGGCCGGAAGTATCCGCAACAACTATAACGTCGCGCTCGACGTCGGTTGGGAGGTCGACCTCTGGGGCCGCGTCAGGCGAACGGTCGAAGCCAGCGAGGCGTCGGCGCAGGCCAGCGTCGCGGACCTTGAATCGGCAAAGCTGTCGGCGCAGGCGCAGCTCGCCGAAGACTATTTTCTGTTGCGCGTGCAGGACGCGCAGATCCGCCTGCTCAACGACACCGTGGATGCCTATCAGCGATCGCTGCAGTTGACGCGCAATCAGTATGCGGTTGGCGTTGCAGCGCGTGCCGACGTCGCTCAGGCCGAAACCCAACTCAAGTCCACCCAGGCCCAGGCCATCGACGCCGGGGTCCAGCGCGCGCAGCTCGAACACGCGATCGCCGTTCTTCTCGGCAAGGCGCCCGCGGAATTTTCGGTCGCCGCCGAAGTCGTGCCGACCGAGTTCCCGGCCATACCGCCGGGATTCCCTTCCGAGTTGCTCGAGCGTCGTCCGGACATCGCCGCCGCAGAACGGCGCGCGGCGGCGGCCAACGCTCAGATCGGCGTTGCCGAGGCGGCGTTCTTCCCATCGCTGACCCTTTCGGCGACCGGTGGCTTCCAGAGCTCGGTGCTGTCGCAGTTGTTCTCGCTGCCCAGCCGTTACTGGTCGCTCGGTTCGGCGCTGGCGCAGACGATATTCGACGCCGGGCTGCGCCGCGCGCAAACAGCCCAGGCGATCGCGACTTATGACGAAAATGTCGCGAACTATCGCCAGACGGTGCTGAGCGGATTCCAGGAAGTCGAAGATAATCTCGCGGCGCTGCGCATTCTGGAACAGGAGGCCGCGGTGCAGGACGAAGCAGTCAAGTCCGCGCGCGAATCGCTGACGATCATCTTGAATCAGTACCGCGCCGGGACGGCCAATTACCTGGCTGTGGTCGTCGCGCAGGCCACCGCATTGGCCAACGAACGCGCAGCGCTCGCGATCTTGAGCCGGCGCCTCTCCGCCAGCGTAGTATTGATCAAGGCGCTCGGCGGAGGATGGAACGGGGTAGCGCTGTGAGCAGCGAGCCAGGTCCCGTTCGCGAAGCGAATGGGGTGCGAGCGCCCGCGAATCAGCGCCGGCCGGCGACGCAGAACATTCCATCTCACGGATAGCGTGCAAGGAGCCGGCGCTGTGAGCAGCGAGCCGTGAGATTACGGGTAAGCAGCATTTCGAAGCAATATCGTACGCCAACATGGAAGGGCCCATGAACTCGAAGAAACCTACGCTGGCGAAGCGGGCCAGCTTGGCCACATTGGCATTGCTCCTGCTGCTGGCCGCCTGTCAGCAAGCAACGAGGCCACCCGCTGCGTCCACCGCGCCGCCTGCGGCATCCGCGGCCTGGGACGCGTACGTCAACGAGTTTCTCGAGTCGTATTTCGTCGCCCATCCGGGTGTTGCGGTGTGGGCGGGTCGCCACGAGTTCGACGGCAAACTTCCCGACTGGAGCGCGGCCGGAATCAAGCGGGAGATCCAGCGCCTCCACGCGGAGCGCGACCGCGCCACCGCCTTTCCGAACCAAGCGCTCGATACAAGGCAGCGGTTCGAGCGCGACTATTTGATCGTCCAAATCGATCGCGATCTCTTCTGGCAGGAGTCGCTCGAGTGGCCGTTCCGCAGCCCAACCTATTACGGCTTCGCCCTGGAGCCGGACGTGTACGTTGCGCGTGAATACGCGCCGCTCCCTGAGCGCCTGCGGGCCTACACCCGATATGCGAGGTCGATCCCCCTCGCAGCGGGGCAAATTCGCGCGAACCTGCGCACGCCTCTGCCTCGGACCTACGTCCAGATAGGGCACATCGTCTTCGGCGGCCTGGCCAGCTTCTACGAAAAGGATGTCCCGGGCATCTTCGCGGCGGTGGCCAATGCGCCGCTGCAAGCCGAGTTCCGCGCGGCAAACGCCGGCGCGATCAAGGCGATGAAGGAACTCGACGCGTGGTTCACGC
>DAIQRF010000083.1:0-8057 GCA_036786505.1 Casimicrobiaceae bacterium
TACTGAGTCAGAAATTCGCTCGATAGTTCGCGGTGCTCATTGGTCAATGCGCGGCCGCCATGCCGCGTTACTCGGCCTCACCGTACCAAAGGTACGCCTTCGGCCTCGCGCCTTGCCTGACGGCCGATTTCATCCGCTCCTTTATCTTCGGAACTTCTGACCCAGTACACTGGTGTGCGAGTTTACTGCATTGGCGCGCAACGTAGGGCCGCCCGCGCGCGCAACTCGCGCGGCGCTTGTCTGATCGGCCAGCTATCCCATAAGATGCGTCCATGATTGCCCGCGTTGCGCGGCCCCTGCTCGCACTCCTGCTGTTGGCCGCGGCGCAAGCGCTCGCCCAAGCGCCACAAACGGTGTTTCTCGATGAGTTGACATCGACCGAGCTCAGGGATCAGATCCGCACCGGCCGGCGGACGATCATCGTTCCGATTGGGGGCACTGAGCAGAGCGGGCCGCACATCGTGCTCGGCAAACATAACGTGCGGGTCAAAGCTCTGGCCGAGAAAATTGCGCTTGCGCTTGGCGACACGCTGGTGGCGCCGGTGATGGCCTACGTGCCCGAAGGCGGCATCAGCCCGCCGACGGCGCACATGCGCTTTCCCGGGACGATCACCATCCCCGACCAGACTTTTCAGAAAATGCTGGAATACGCCGCGCGAAGCCTTAAGCTGCACGGCTTTCGCGACATCGTTTTCCTCGGTGACCACGGCGGCTACCAGAAGGACGAAAAAGTGGTCGCCGATCGCCTGAACCGGGAGTGGGCGTCGACCCCGGCGCGGGTGCATGCGCTGCCGGAATACTACCGCGCCGCCGCGATCGCGTATGTTGAAGCGCTGCGGAAACGCGGCTACCGGGACGATGAAATCGGCACCCATGCCGGGCTCGCAGACACTTCTCTCGCGCTGGCCATCGATCCGCGTCTGGTTCGCCGCGAGCTTCTTCAGTCCGCGCGAGTTCCGCCTATCGATCGCAACGGCGATGGCGTGATCGGCGACCCGCGGCGTGCCACCGCCGACCTGGGCCAAGCCGGCGTCGACGCCATCGTTGCGCAAACGGTCGAAGCGATCAAACGCGCGATCGCGAGACGCTAGCGTGCTCAGTACCGTAGCCGACGCGCATCAGGACGTGCTACATCGTTCCCTATCCATCGACGCTCAGGAGTGTTCGTGAAGCGGCAATTGCATCGTGGTCTGCTGTTGTTGGCGGTATGGGTCGGCGCGGTCCCGGGTGTATCGGGCCTTGCCCAAGTCTCCCCGGGACAAGCGGGAGGCGGTCCCGCGCCCGCGGCCGCCACCCTCGCGCCTGGCATGCCGCCGGTGATCGATGCCAGCAATCTTTACAGCGAAGCCGCCAGCGGAAAGATGAGCGCAGCGGTTGCCGGCGCGCTGGAGCGCGTATACGTGCCGAACGTCAAGTCGAACGACGTGTACGTGATCGATCCGGCGACGTTCAAAGTGGTCGACCGCTTCAAGGTCGGCGTCAATCCGCAGCACGTCGTGCCATCCTGGGACCTGCGCACGCTCTGGGTCGCCAATAACGCGGAAGGTCGCACCGACGGTGCGCTGACGCCGATCGACCCCAACACCGGAAAACCCGGCGCGGCGAAATCGGTGGCCGATCCTTACAATATGTATTTCACGCCCGACGGCGGCTCGGCGATCGTGGTTGCAGAATCGCTCAAGAGGCTCGACTTCCGCCATCCGCAGACCATGGCGCTGCAGTCGTCGCTGCCCACGCCGCAGTGCGCCGGCATCAATCACGCGGACTTCGCGATCGATGGCAGCTACGCGATCTTCACCTGCGAATTCCAGCGCGGCCTGGTCAAGATCGACCCCGTCAACCGAAAGGTTCTGGGCTATCTGAAGCTGTCCAAGGGAGGCATGCCGCAGGACATCCGCGTCTCGCCCGACGGCAAGCTCTTCTACGTTGCGGACATGCTGGCCGACGGCGTCTTCGTCGTGAACGGAGAGACGTTCACCGAAATCGGATTCATCGCCACCGGCGTGGGCACGCACGGCTTGTACCCGAGCCGCGACGGCAAGAAGCTCTACATAACCAACCGCGGGTCGAACAAGATGCACGGACCGCCGCACGGCAAAGGAAGCGTGTCGGTGCTCGATTTCGCGAGCCGCAAGGTCGAGGCGACGTGGCCGATCCCGGGCGGCGGCAGCCCCGACATGGGCAATGTCAGCGCCGACGGCAAGCTGCTGTGGGTCTCCGGCCGGTACGACAATGTCGTCTACGCCATCGACACCAAAAACGGTGCGGTCAAGACCATTCGCGTCGGCAAGGAGCCGCATGGATTGACGGTCTGGCCGCAGCCGGGACGCTATTCGCTCGGTCACACCGGCAATATGCGTTAGTGACTAGCGGGAAATCGCAACGCCAACGTTCGCGCTCCGCCAAACCAGCCAAGAGGAATGACCAGACAATGATCAGCGACAGCTTGTTGCAAGGTGTGTATCTGTTCACCGAATTGAGTGCCGACGAGCGCGCATCGCTGGCGAGGATCGCCGAGGCGATGACCTTGCCGGCCGGGTTCCCGATCTTTCGCGCGGGCGACCCCGCCACCGCGCTCTATCTCATCAAGGATGGATCGGTGCGCGTGGCGGTGACGTCCTCCAGTGGACAGTCGATCGACGTCGCGACGCTGGGCTCGGGATCGCACTTCGGCGAAATGGCGCTGATCGACGGCGCGAAGCGTTCCGCGACCGCGGAGACGCTCGAGCCAACATCCATGTTCCGCTTCGATTACGATAAGGTCACGGCGCTGCTCGAGCGGTCGCCGGCGACCGCGGCCAAGCTCTATCGTTCGCTGGCGCGCTTTCTGTCCAACCGCTTGCGCCAGACGACCACCGACATGAGCTACGCGCGGGAGAAGAATCTGCGCCATTTCTAGCGAGACAAGGGCGGCGGCAGGTGCCGCGCGCGTCGCCGCTTTGTCGGGAATTCGTTTCCAGCCCGCGTCTCAAGTTCGTCGGCTGGCTGGCGACGGCGGTGATGGCGGCGGCAGTGTGCGCCATGGCTGCAGCATAAAAAAACCGGGCCGACAAGGTCGACCCGGTTCGGACTTGCGTGCGCCGTGCGCAAAGCAAAATGCGGCACGACACGGAATTAAGGGCAGGGATCAGATCGGAGAATCAACCTGAGGGAGAGGGTTCAGAGTTGCTGCTTCAATATCTGCCCTGCCTGTAGCAAATTATCCACTCCGGGTGGCTGCGTACCATCAGCCGCGTCCTGATTTAATTGTCGGCGAAACGCCCGGTGGATGTAGGACCTTCGCCGGTGCCGCCAGCACATCCCGGAACCGCAGGTAACCCCGCAGTTACCCCGCCGCCGCTTCCCCGTTGTGCGCGGCGCCCCCGTGCCCGATGCGTGCGTTGCTCGGGACATCTCGCTTCAGTACATCTCATATTCCAGCGTGAAGCGAATGGTCGTGTCAGGCGTGGTGTTGGTCAAACCGAACAGGACCGCGCCGTCGTACTTCAGCTTGTTGCGCCCGCCGAGCGCCGTCTGACCGAAGAATGCCGGACCGATCTTGTGCTCGGTCGCGTGGCCGAAGTCGTTGGTTCTGCCCAGACTGCCGAACCCTTGCGCGCCCGGTTCGAAATAGCGATTGCCGCGCCACTTCACCTGCCACGCGTAGCTCAGTCCCGCCCCCGGTTCAGCGGCGGATCCCAGCTCGCGCTTAAGCAGAAAATTCAGATTGGACTGGATCGCGCCGGACTCGTGCTGGAACATCGGCCCGACCTCGAGCACGTTCTTGCCGTTGGCGTGATCCCGAGCCAGCTCAGCGAAGAGTCCGATGTCTGCCCAGTAACGTCCGGGTTCGGTCAGCGCGAAAATGTTCTCCCACTCGAGCTCGTCGAGCTTGGTCGATTTGCCCGGCACGCGCGTATGCCCGACCGCAAACTCGCTCTTCCACCATGACGTAAACCCATATCCGACGTCGACGACGAACTGCCGCTCCTTATCGTCGTCGTGATTCTTCCATTGCTGATAACCGCCTCTGAGCTCGAGCTCCAGCTCGCCCTGTACGACGGCGGGCATATAGACTTTGCTGGCGGGATCGGCGTTGGCGTTCGGGAGCCGGCAAATCGAGACGGATCCGATCAGTGCTGAAGCGATCAGGACGCTCCGGAGACGGGAGGCTTTGGTTTTCCGCATAGTTTCATTCCTAGCACGATGATGACCACGGTGACGAAGTAGAACGCGAGCTGGATTCCGGCCGGGCGGGCGTCGTAACCGATAAGCGCGTGCAGTGTCTGGCCGAACAAGGAATGGTCTGAGAGCAGTGCGGAGCTGTCCCAGAGACGTGCGCCCAACGGCGGCAGGATGTCGGCCTGGACCAGGAAATTCGCGGCTTGCGCGGCCATGCCGGCGGCGACAAGCAGCAGCAGCCAGTTGGTCGCAGTGAAGAAGTAGCGCATCGGGATCCGGAGCAAACCGAGGTACAACGCAAGGCCGGTCGCGGCGCCGCCGAGGACGCCCGCGCTGACGCCGACCACCAGATCGGTCCCGCTGGAGCCGTTGGCCGCCTGGGCGTACACGAACAGCACGGCTTCCGAACCCTCGCGCAGGACGGCGATCGCCACCACGACCAGCAATGCCGCGAGCGGTCGATGGCCGACAGAGACTTCCGTGCCGACCGATTTCAATCGCGTCACCAGCTCCCTGCCGTGACTCGCCATCCAGACCGCGTGCCATCCGATCATGACCACCGCCGCGAGCAGAACGCTCGCGTTGAACACTTCCTGGCCGATGCCGCTGACGGCAGTAGCAATGGCGCCGGCAAACGCGGCTACCAGCAGCGCGCCGGCGACGCCGGCGGCGACGCCAAGTCCGACCCAGCGCCCTCGCCCGGGAATGCCTCGCGTCGCGGCACAGACAACGCTGATGATCAGCGATGCCTCCAGCACCTCCCTCAATATGAGCACTCCGATACCGAGCATGCGGGTTACCTCACTTCGCGCTCACGTCGCGCTGAATTCGCTTCATTTGGCGATCAGCACGCCTTTGGCGCTGTCCTTGTTGAAATCGCCGAAGAATGGGTAGCGGCCGGGCTTCAGTGGCCCCACGAAAATGACCACGGTCGCTTTTGCCGGCACCACCTTCTCCCGGTTGAGCTCGTAGCTTTCGAATTCCTCCGCCGTCGCGTCCTGATTCTCGATCTCCAGCTTGATCTTTTGCCCCGATGGCACCACCAACTCGGCTGGTTCGAAACGATGATTGCGGAGGGTCAGCTTGAACGCGGCGTCGTCGGCGCCGGCGGCGCTTACGGCTAGGAGCCAGCAGAAGGCGACAAACCAGCGAAATGCGGAACGAATGACCACGGGTACCCCTGATCGTTGAGCTACGGTCAGGTAATGATAATCGTTCGCATTTGTAATTGCAATAGGCCCGCGCAAAACAGGCTCGCGCGGGAAGCCGCGTAGGTAGCCAACTAAGCCGCGCTTGGCGGCGAGGGGCTTCTCCAGCCCGCTTTCGTGCGCTCGAACAGCTCGCTGCCCATCGATTCGAATACGCTATCGATGGGCCTCCAGCCATAGCGCCGGATCTCAATGCGATTTGCCTCGACATGAATCGCGTTGAATGAATTGAGCTCGCCCCTTCCCCGCGTCGATGTCGCGGTCCCTGCCTGAACCACGATGGCGTCGTGACTGCCGCCCACCGAATGCATTGCAACGCTGCCGGCGTCGCTGACGTGCAGATGACCGGCAAGCAGGAGGTCGCAGCGGCAGGCCGAGAGCATATCCATCGCCAGATCGGCCCGCCCGACCTGCTCGCTCGACGTGCGCCCGTCAGGAAGATCGAACGGATGGTGCGTGACAATGATTTTGATGATTTTCTGGTCGAGCGTGCCAAGGCGCTCTTTCGCATGGTCGATCTGTGTCGAATTGACGCGCCCGCGTTTGAACGTCAACGACCGCGCGGTATTGATACCGAGGACCGCGATCTCGTCGTCGGCGTAGAACGGATCGAGATCGCCGGTGACATACCGCCGGTACTTGGTGAGGGGCCCGATGAAGCGGCTGAAGACGTTGTGCAAGGGCACGTCGTGATTCCCCGGAACAATGATTTGCGGCTTCGCTAACCGGTCCAGAAAAGCGCGGGCGGCCTGGAACTCGGCGGTGCGGGCGCGCTGCGTGAGATCACCCGAGACAGCAATCAGGTCGGGCGCGAGCTTGCCGATGACCGACGCGAGCGGCGTCAGCAGCGCGTCATCGGTGCGGCCGAAATGAAGATCCGACAAGTGAACGATCGTGCGCATGGCAGCCGTCAGCGACATCTACTCCGAAGCGGCAGGCGCAGGCCTGGGAACGATGACTTTCAATGCTCCGGGCACCACGCGAAATCGCAGCGGGGTTTCCATGAAGCAGATCTCGCCGTCGGTCGCAATGTGCATCCGCTCGCGCCGAGTCTGTACCTCGATATGCTTCGCGCAAACCATGTTGAAGTCCGCCGCTTGATCAAGACGACCAAGCAGGGCCCGCAACGCCAATCGTACGAGGCCCAGGCGCCCCGTGCGATTCGCGACATAGAGGCTGAGCTCACCGCGGTCCAGACGCGCGCGCTCGCCAATCCTGAATCCTTGCATCTGGTATCGATTGTTACCCACAAAGACAAACGGCGTGCGTCGCGCCAATGATTTGCCATCGATGTTAAGAAGCACCTCCACAAAGGGATAGCGCCGCAAGACCGCGAGCGCCGCCAAGGCGAACGCGGGCCACTTCCCGCGGCCGAGCCACTGTTGCTGCACGTCACGTTTTTGTACCAACTGCGGGTAGATTCCGAGGCTGGCATTATTGAGGAAGAATCGATCATTGACCGCACCCACGTCAACCTGCGCGCAATACCCCTCGGCAATGGTCATCACCGCTTTTTCGAGGTCGAGCGGGACATGAAGATCCTTGACGAAATGATTGAGCGTCCCGAGCGGCAGAACACCCAGCGCAATCCCGCTTCCGATCAGAAGCCCTGCCGCCGCGTTGAGCGTTCCGTCGCCGCCCCCGACGACGATCGTTCTCGGCTTGCGCAGGATTGCGGCACTGACTTCCTCGATAATGTTCTTGCCCGACGTCGCGAACTTGATTTCGATCCGGATTCCCGCTGCCTCGAAATACTTGTTGAGCTCCGACGATACTTGAGCCGCTCCATCGGAATGGGCGGAAGCGTTGACGATGACGCAGACGGGTGCATCCATGGTCTTAGCTGTCGGCGTCGACGGCCGCGCCTGCCTCCCTGCGCCGAATATAGTGCAAAGCGGTAAGTGACAGCGCAAGCCAGGCAATGCCCTCGCTAATCCCGCCCATCACATCGCTCAGGTAGTGAAGGCCGAGATAGACGCGGCTGAAGCAGACCAGCGCGACCATCAACACCGCGGCACCGATGGCGGCGTGTGCCCAATAGCGCTGCCTGGCGTTTACCGACGCATAGATGGCGAGCAGGCCGTAGAACACGGTCGAGGCCATCGCGTGGCCGCTCGGGAAACTGTAGGTCGGCAGGGTGAAAATGGCATCGTCGAACACCGGACGGCCGCGTTGAATGAGATGCTTCAGGCAGAAATTGAGAAAGTTGCCGCCCAGCACCACGGTCGATAGCGTAGCCGCCTCAGCGTACCTGTGTTGGTACAAAAGCAGGAGGCTACCAGCAACGGCGACAACCGTTAAGCTAGTCGGAGCGCCGAGGAAGCTGACCGCGGCCATGACCTCGGTAACAAGCGGTATCGCGCGCATGTGCAACCACGTTCCAACGTTGGCATCGATGGCGGTCACTGCATCGCTCAGGGTGACCGCGAGAGCGATGACAAGGAACAGGAACATCGCCGTAGAAAACACGATCAACGTCGGGACGACGCCGACCTCGCGTGTGCTTCGTCCCAAGTGTATATTTTGCATGGGTCGTGGCAGCCCGGCAGTGCAACGATAACTTTGCCAATAGTGTCCCAGCTCTCGTCAATGGCGATAGTACTGCCTGGGGTCTTGGATAAAGCGACAGTTATAATTATCGGCGCTACATGAAACCATGCGGGCGCGATCCGGGCGCAATGCGCCGGT
>DAIQRF010000084.1:0-4567 GCA_036786505.1 Casimicrobiaceae bacterium
CGGTCTGGCCGTTGCTGTCCAGACCGACCTCAACATCGACCGGGGCGAATTTGCCGTCGCCTTGCGCGACGACAACGACGCTGCGCTTGCCCGTCTGAATCACGGCTTCCGACGGGACGAGCAGTACGTCTTTGCGCGCCGCGGACGCGAAGTTAACGGTGGCGAACATGCCCGGGACGAGTTGGCCGCCGGGATTGGCGAGCTCGATCCGCGCTTTGATCGTGCGCGTAGCGGGGTTCACTTCGGGCAGGATGGCGCTCACCTTGCCGTTAAAGACGGCGCCGGGCAGCGCCGGCGTTCGGGCTGCGACGGAATTCCCCGGACGCACCTGCGCGGCGACACCCTCGGGCACTTCTGCATTGATCCAGACGGTGGAAAGCCCATTGAGGCGAAACAGCGGTGCGCCGGCCATCACGGTCATTCCCTCGCGCGCGGTGAGCTCGCCAACGACGCCGCCGATCGGCGCGGTGATGGTAAGCCGCGGCTGCACCTTGCCGCCCACCTCAACCGCCCGAATCTGCTCGTCGCTCATGCCGGCGAGGCGCATCCTTTGCGCGGCAGCGTCGGCGAGTCCACTGAGCGTCTTCGAGTTCGCGTGAGCGCCGATCCGTTTCGCCGACAAGTATTCTTCCTGCGCGGCGACCCAATCAGGGACGTAAAGCTGCGCCAGCGGCTGTCCCTTGCGTACCGGGTCGAGCGGCGCACGCACATAAAGTCGTTCCAGGAAACCGTTACTTCGCGCTTGCACGACCGCCACATCGCGCTCGTTGTAAGCCACGCTGCCGACCGCCTCGACTGTCGACGAAAGCGATCCCGACTTCACTTCTGCGATGCGTACGCCCAGGTTCTGCTGCACACGCGGACTGATCGTGACCTTGCCCTCGTCGCCCTCGGCCCCGGCATAGACTGGGACGAGTGGCATGTCCATGAACGGTGATTTGCCAGGCTTATCGAATTTCTGGCCCGGCTTCATCGGGTCGTGCCAATACAACACCTTCCTGCCCGTCGCCGGATCGACGTTGCCCGGCTTTTGCGCGCCGGTGGTCGATCGTGTTGCGGTGGCGGTCGCCCCATCGCTCATCTGCATGCCGCGATTCATCCCGGCGCGATAGGCGCCGTAGCCGCCGGCGCCGATGGCGACAACGGCCGTCAGGGAAATCACCAGATTTTTGGTCGTCATTGCGAATCCTTGGTGTGAGGTACGCCGGCGTGCGCCGTGGCATCGTCCTCGGGCGACAGGAAATTGAGTTGCGCCCACAAGCGCGCCGTGTCCATCTCCAGTTGCAGCGCCTGTATACGTACATCGATCTCGTTGCGGCGCGCCAGCAGCACGTCGGTGATGCTGGCCTTGGCGCCGCGGTAGGCGCCCACCGTTGCCTGCGTCCGCTCGGAGGCGAGCGGCAGCAGCTCATGCTGATATCGCGCGCTGCGCTCCCGATCGTTTTCCCATTCAGCGATCATCGCCCGGATCTCCGCGACATGGGCTCGCAGCATGTCCTCGCGCTCGGCGCGCGCCTGATCCAGCATCGCCAGCTTGGACGCGACTTCGCGGTCCTGGCGGTTCTTCGGGTCCCATTGCAGCGGCACCGAAACATTCACCGAAATCATGTTCGAGTAGGCGGGGCCGCGTTGGCTGTACATCAACTCGACGCTCCAGTCTGCTTTCTTATTCGCCTGCGCTACTCTGACTTCGGCGGCAGCGACGTCTTCCTTCCTGGCGAGCACCGCGAGATCCGGGTGGTGGTGGACATCGGCGTCCAGCGTCGTCGGATCGAGCCGGATCGCGTCGATCAGGGGATGGCCTGCCAACGGCGCCTCCGCGCCGTCCCCCAACCATCGCGCGAGGGCGATCTTGGCGGCGCGTACTTTGCGACTGAGCTCGCTGGCACGATCAGCCAAGGCGACCGATGCGGCGCGAGCGGAGAGCAGGTCGGCCAGGCTGCCTCGCCCGGCGCGATAGGCTCCCTCGGCCGCCTCGATCTCGGCCGCCGCTTCGCGGCTCTGCTCGGAGATGACCGTCGTCATCGCCTCGGCGTAATAGCGATCGAGCCACGCGATCGCCGTATCGCGCCGGATCGCGGCAATGGTGACGCTCTTCTCGGCGACGGACTTTTCTGCCTCGCGCTCAAAACGCTCGGCGCGCGCCTCGCGTTTTTCTGTCCGGGTGAATTCCTGCATGACCCCCACGCTGCGCATGGTCATGAAGTCTCTCGTCAGGCTGAAGCGGTCTTCGCCATTGACCGGCAAATTGTTGATTCCCAGCTTGGCGATCGGATCGGGCAGTTGCGCCGCGGCTACGGCCATTTCGCGCGACGCAGTGATGGCGGAGTCCTGCGCCACCAGCATGCGCGAGCGCTCGATGGCCTGTCGTTGGGCGGCTGCCAACGTTAACGGCGACTGCGCCAGGGCGCTCGCCGTCGACACCACCGTCATCGCCAGCGCGGCCAGCATCCGTCGATGAACTGAAGCGCGACCGCGCAGACGATTTCGACTCGATGCTGATCGCAGTGATGACCCTAGTGGCGCGACGCGGAAGTACGCAAACATATTCCGTCGTCCCCGCCCCCGATCCAAGCATTCGAGGGCAGGCTTCGGCGGGGACCCATTGTCTTTTGAGAACGATGGATTCCCGCCTTCGCGGGAATGACGGCGAATGAATATCGATGTTTCGCAATTTACGAGTCGGGACACTAGCCCGACGCCGGCTGCAGCGGCGTTAGTCGCGAACAACGTGAACGCGAATTCGCAGCTCGGGCTTGCGATTCGACGCGTGGTTGCGGGCGCGCGGTGTGCCAGCGCGCCAAGACAAAATTTCATGGATATCTCCAAGTAAGTCCCGACACCGCGGCCCGACGATGGGCAACGGCCGAAGGCCTACCGGAAGATCAGATGCGCAATACGCCGAAGCGTACTAAGGGAGGAGGGTCAACAACCGTAGCAAGTGATGCGCCATGGACGCTGGGCCCGGTGGCGAAAGGAAAGTGGGACTGAACAACGACTGCCAGAAGCGGCAACAACGGCGCGTTTACCGCTGAGTGCGGCTGGGTATCGACCGACTGCGAATCGCGGACGCAATGTTGCTCGCAGAGTTTCGGGCGCTCCTGATCCATTCCTTGACACGGCAGGGCTTGGACATCGGCGGCCATCGATATCGAACTACCGCGATCCGTCGGCGTTGGACAGGCGTAAGCGGCCACCGCGAGCTGCAAGAACAGCAGCGCGCTCAGGCAAAGCCATGCGACTTTTTTCCGGCCCGTTCGACTCATAAGACCATGATAACACAAAGTCTTGTCCGAATTACAGCGCGATGATGCAGGCAGTGAAACACGAGGGCCATGGCATCATTCGTGGCATCATATTTCGAGGCCCGTCCATCGCGCCAATCCACCTGTGCCGTCGGAATCTTTTGCGTAGGAATCGAAGATGAGAGTTGTCGATGCCGGCGAGACCGAGCGCGCGCTGCCCTTCGCCACATTGATACCTGCGCTGCGTGAAATGTTCGTCGGCGGATGCGTTGTGCCGCCCCGCCATCATCATCGTATCGAGCTCGACCCCGAGCCGAACGCGACACTGCTGCTGATGCCGGCATGGAAGCCGCACCATGCGCTGGGCGTGAAGATCGTCAACGTCTTTCCCGGCAACAACAAACAGGGGCTACCGGGCCTCTACTCGCTCTATTGCCTGTTCGATGCCGAGCATGGGACGCCGATTGCGCTGCTCGACGGCAATGTCCTTACGTCGCGACGAACCGCCGCGGTGTCGGCGCTGGCCGCGTCGTACCTCATGCGATCCGACGCCGATCGGCTGCTGGTGGTCGGCGCGGGACGTGTCGCCAGCCTGTTGCCCGAGGCGTACCGCGAGCTGCGAACCATTCGCCACGTCGAGGTATGGAACATAAATCCGGGGCCCGCCGCAGCGCTCGTTGCTCGTCTGCGCGCGCTCGATTTCCACGCCTCGGTCGCGCCGGACCTCGAGACTGCGGTGCGTGCGGCCGACATCGTGAGCTGCGCGACACTGGCGACCCAGCCGCTGGTGCTGGGAGATTGGCTCCATCCCGGCATTCACCTCGATCTGATCGGCAGCTTCACGCCGGAAATGCGCGAGACCGACGACGCCGCGATCCGCCGAACATCGGTCTTTGTCGACACCGAGACTGCGCTCGCCGAATCGGGTGACTTGCTGCAACCGCTGCAAAGCGGCGCGTGCGTCGCCGGCCGGCTGGCGGGAACGTTGAGCGATCTGTGCGCCGGCCGCCATCGGGGCCGCAGACACGCGCAGGAACTGACGCTTTTCAAGGCGGTCGGAACGGCGATGTCGGATCTGGCGGCTGCCATGGTGGCCCGCACTGAGCTCGGTCTGACGTCGAGTACGCGTCCCGACGAATAGCGCGATCGACCGAATCAGCCCTTGAACATCGCAAATAAAAACACGCAAGCTCCGCGACCATTCGCGGCGTTCGAGCGGGAGGTCGTTCCACAATCAGCGTTACGCGCGGCAATCACCGCCGCCTACCGCGTGCCCGAGCCGGAATGCGTGCCGGCGCTGATCGAGCAGGCACGGCTCGCAC
>DAIQRF010000084.1:4577-8007 GCA_036786505.1 Casimicrobiaceae bacterium
CCGCGCGATCGCTCGCCCGCAGGCTCGTCAGCGCATTGCGGGCGTCGGGCAGCCGGAGCGGCGTCGAAGCGCTGATGCAGGAATTTTCGCTGTCCAGTCAGGAGGGCGTGGCGCTGATGTGCCTGGCCGAGGCCTTGTTGCGCATCCCGGACACCGCCACGCGTGACGCGCTCATTCGCGACAAGATCGGCGGCGGCGATTGGGCGGCGCACGCCAGCAACGCGCCGTCGCTGTTCGTCAACGCCGCGACTTGGGGCTTGATGATCACCGGCAAGCTGGTCGCGACGTCGAGCGAGGCGAGCATGGCAAACGCGCTGACGCGTCTGATTGCCAAGGGCGGCGAGCCGCTGATCCGCAAGGGCGTCGACCTCGGCATGCGGCTGATGGGTGAGCAGTTCGTGTCCGGCGAGACGATAGAGGAGGCGGTGGCCAATGGCCGCAAGCGCGAGACAAAAGGATTTCGCCACTCCTACGACATGCTCGGCGAAGCCGCGGCCACCACCGAGGACGCGCAGCGTTACACCATCGCCTACGAACACGCGATCCATGCAATCGGCAACGCGGCCGCGGGACGAGGAATCTACGAAGGTCCCGGCATCTCCATCAAGCTCTCGGCGCTGCATCCACGTTACTCACGCGCGCAAAGGACGCGCGTGCTCGCCGAGCTGTGGCCGCGAGTGCGCGCGTTGACCATGATCGCGCGCCAATACGACATCGGGCTCAATATCGATGCTGAGGAAGCCGACCGGCTGGACCTCTCGCTCGACCTGCTGGAAGCGCTGTGCTTCGACGCCGGGCTCGAGGGCTGGAACGGTATCGGCTTCGTGGTCCAGGCGTACCAGAAGCGTGCTCCATTCGTGCTCGATTACCTGATCGATCTCGCGGCACGCAGTCGGCATCGTCTGATGCTGCGACTGGTCAAAGGCGCGTACTGGGACACCGAGATCAAGCGTGCGCAAGTCGACGGCCTTGCCGATTATCCCGTGTACACGCGCAAGATCTACACCGACGTGTCGTATCTCGCCTGCGCGAAAAAGCTGCTCGCGGCGCCGGACGCGATCTACCCGCAGTTCGCCACCCACAATGCTTTGACCCTGGCGTCGATCTATCATCTCGCGGGCGGCACCTACCGCCCCGGCCAGTTCGAGTTCCAGTGTCTGCACGGCATGGGCGAGCCGCTCTACGAGCAAATCGTCGGCCCGCTCGCGCAAGGCAAGCTCGACCGCCCGTGCCGCATTTATGCGCCGGTCGGCACGCACGAGACGCTGCTGGCCTATCTGGTGCGTCGTCTGCTCGAAAACGGTGCCAACACGTCGTTCGTCAATAGAATTGCCGATCCCGCGGTCGGCATCGACGAGCTGATCGCCGATCCTGTGGGAGAGGCCGAACGCATCGTTCCTGCGGGAGCGCCTCATCCCAGAATCGTGCTGCCATGCGCGCTGTACGCACCCGAACGAATCAACTCGGCGGGGTTGGATCTGTCGAACGAGGCCACGTTGGCGTCGCTCGCGAAGGGCTTAAGCGAAAGCGCGACCCGTGCCTGGACCGCGGGCCCCAGGGCCGCGGATGGCGGCGCCGACGACCGCACGCCGCACGAGGTCCTCAACCCGGCGGACCGGCGTGACCGGGTCGGGAGCCTCGTCGAAGCGGGCCCATCGGACGTGGCAGCAGCGCTGGAGTGCGCCGTCCGCGCAGCGCCGCGGTGGCGATCGACCCCGGTCGGCGAGCGAACCGCGTGTCTCGAGCGCGCCGCCTCGCTGATGGAAGAGCGGATGCCGCTGCTGCTCGGACTGGTAATTCGCGAGTCGGGCAAATCCATTCCCAACGCGATCGGCGAAGTGCGCGAGGCGGTCGACTTCCTGCGCTACTACGCGGCGGAGGTGCGGCGCGAGTTCGACAACGCTACGCACCTGCCACTCGGGCCCATCGCCTGCATCAGTCCGTGGAACTTTCCGCTGGCGATTTTTCTCGGGCAAGTGAGCGCGGCGCTCGCGGCCGGCAACCCGGTGCTGGCCAAGCCGGCCGAGCAAACGCCTTTGATCGCGGCCGAGGCGGTGCGACTGCTGCACCAAGCCGGCGTGCCGGACGACGTCGTGCAACTCCTGCCTGGACGCGGCGAGACGGTCGGCGCCGCGCTCGTCGGCGACCCGCGCACCCGAGGCGTCTTGTTCACCGGATCCACCGACGTCGCACGCGTGATCGCGCGCACGCTGTCGCAGCGCATCGGCACCGGCAACGGCAGCGATAGCGTCCGCCCGATCCCGTTGATCGCCGAGACCGGCGGCCAGAATGCGATGATCGTCGATTCATCGGCGCTGCCGGAACAGGTGGTGCAGGACGTGCTGCAGTCGGCGTTCGATTCGGCCGGGCAGCGATGCTCGGCGCTGCGCGTGCTTTGCCTGCAGGAGGAAATCGCGGCCGGCCTGCTGCACATGCTCAAGGGCGCGATGCGCGAGCTGGTGACCGGGAACCCCGATCGCCTGGCGACCGATGTCGGACCGGTGATCGACCGCGAGGCGCGCGACAACATCGAGCGTCACGTCGATGCCATGCGTGCACAGGGCCACGCCGTATATCGGCTGCCGTTGCCGCAAGACGCCGCGGCCGAAACCTTCGTGCCGCCCACCCTCATCGAGCTCGACAGCATCAAGGCCTTGAAGCGCGAGGTGTTCGGTCCGGTGTTGCACGTGGTGCGCTTCCGGCGCGACGGCCTCGACGCGTTGCTCGATGACATTCGCGCCACGGGTTACGGATTGACGTTCAGCGTGCACAGCCGCATCGACGAGACCATCGAGCGCGTCATCGACGGCGTGCGCGCCGGCAATATCTACGTCAACCGCAACATGATCGGTGCGGTGGTCGGCGTCCAGCCTTTCGGCGGCGAGGGCTTGTCGGGAACCGGACCGAAGGCGGGAGGGCCACTCTATGTGCGACGTTTGCTGGCGACCTGCCCGCCCTGTCGGGGCGCCGACAGCGACGCGCCACGCGGGAGCATGGCGGCGCTGATCGAATTGCGCGGCTGGCTGATGGCGGCTGGCGACATGCCTGCGGCGCGCCTCTGCACGCACTACCTCGATACTTCACCGTTGCGCGGGGTCGAGGTGCTGCCGGGGCCGACAGGAGAGCAGAACACCTACGAGTTGCGTCCTCGCGGACGCGTGCTCTGTCGCGCGGAGACCCGCCTGGGCGCGCTGGCGCAGCTTGGCGCCACGCTCGCCACCGGAAACCTTGCCTGCTTCGCGAAGAACGCGGTGACCTCGACGCTGCTTGCCCAACTTCCCACGGCGATCAGGACCCGGACGTGTCTCGTCGAAAATTCGCTCGAGCGTTCATTCGAAAGTGAGCCGAATGATTTCGCCGCGGCGCTGCTCGAAGGTGAACCTTCAATCGCCGTGGCATGGGCGCGCCAACTCGCCGCGCGCGATGGGCC
>DAIQRF010000085.1:0-7951 GCA_036786505.1 Casimicrobiaceae bacterium
GGCGGCGATGCTGGCGCTCATCGCCAGCGCGACCGCGCTTGCGCTGGCCTGGGCGGCAACGCGTTATCTGCTGCATCCCGGCGAGAAAACCGCAGCGTTGGCCGCGGCCGAATGAATCCGACGCTGCGGAAATTGTCCCCTATCGCCTACTGCACCTTCACCCAGTACGGCATGACCTGATTGTCGGCGCGGTGGACCGCGGTGACATTGCTGCGCGCGGCCCAGGGAATGACCTGCCGGTGCAGCGGAAGATGGTTAATCTCGGCGTTGTGCGCCGCCAGCGCCTCGCGAATTTCCTTGAGCCGGGCGTCGGGATTCATATCGACCTTGATTTTCGCGACCAGCGCATCGAGCTTCGGATTGGTGTAGCGGCCGTAGTTGTAGTCGCCGTCTCCCTTTCCATTGTAGCTCGACAACACAGGCTGGAGGATAAAGATGCCGTCGGTGGTGCCGCCGCCCCAGCCGAGCATGTACATGCTGGTATCGATATTCTCCAGCTTGGGAAAATAATTCGCGCGCGGCATCGCGTTGACGCTGACCTTGACGCCAATCTGGGCCCACATCGCGGCCAGCGCCTGACAGATTTTCTCGTCGTTGACGTAGCGATTGTTGGGGCAATCGAGCGTCACCTCGAAGCCGTCGCCGTATCCCGCTTCGGCCATCAGCTGCCTGGCCTTGACACGATCGAAGGGCAGCCGCTTCTCGAGCTCCGGAGTCGTCTGCGCCGGCGACGGCAACAGCGCGCCTGACGGCTGCGAAAGACCGCGCATCGTATTTGTTTTGATGGCGTCGATGTCGATCGCCTGATACAGCGCCTGTCGCACCCGCTTGTCCTTGAACGGGTTCTTGCCCTTGACGCTCGAATACAGGAGCTCATCGCGTTTCTGATCCATGCCGATGAATACGATGCGGTTCTCGGATCCCTCGAGCACTTTGATGTTCGGATCCCGTTTCAATCGCGGCACGTCCTGAGGTGGCGGATCGTTGATGAGATCGACTTCTCCGGAGATCAGCGCCGCGACCCGGGTCGCATCGGAGACAATGGGCAGGTAGATCACCTCGTCGACGTTGCCTTCGAACCAACCTTCCTTGATGCCCCACCAGTTCGGATTCTTGGTCAGCACCGTCTTGATGTCCGGCTCGCGCGACTTGAGCATGTACGGGCCGGTGCCGTTGGCCTGGTGCGCGGTGATCATGTCCTCTTTTTGGGCATAGTTCTGCGGCTTGGTCGCGCGATTTTTTTCGCACCACGCGCGGCTCATGATGTTGATGGTGTTGATGTGTTCGAGCTCGATCGGGTTCGGGCCGCTGGTCGTGAAATCGACCGTCAGTTCGTCGACTTTCTTCGGAATGCCCGAGGCGTTGGCGTATACGCGGAGCTGCGAGCTGTCGGCGCGGGCGCGCTCGAACGAGAACACGACGTCGTCGGCGGTAAACGGCGAGCCGTCGTGAAACTTGACGCCAGGACGCAGTTTGAAGCGCCATGTCGTCGGGTTGAGCTGCTCCCAGGACGTCGCCAAGGCAGGTCGGAGCTCGAGCGTCTTGTTCCGCACGAGCAGCGGCTCGTAGATCAGGATGTTGATGTTGTTGGTCAGGTTCTCGTTCTGCGAATGCGGATCGGTGGTCTGCATGTCGCCGCGTCCGGCCCAGCGCAGCGTCTTGGCGTCGAGCGCTCCTGCGGCCAGCGTCGTCAAAGCAAGGGTCAGCATGAACAAGCGCAGCATGGCGGCGGCTCCGTACCAATGGGAGGGGGGCCATCATAACCCGGGCTTGCCGCGTCGCGATAGAATGCCGCCCCGAACGCTTGTCGAACATGCAATCCCACACCACCGTTGACCAGCGCCTCGCCAAACTGCTCGCCGAACTGCGCGATGGCATGGCTGCCGACCATGCTTTACTGACGCGGCGCATCGAGCGATTGCGAAGGCCCGATGCGCCGCCGGCCGAGATCGAGCGCGTCGCTCGCGCAGTCGCCGCCTCGCGCGATCGCGCGTTGCGCCGCGCAGCGCGCATACCGCCGGTCGATTACCCGCCGGAGCTCCCGGTGTCGGCGCGGCGCGACGACATCGCCGCTGCAATGCATGCGCATCAAACGATCATCGTTTGCGGCGAAACCGGCTCGGGCAAGACCACGCAGCTACCCAAGATCTGCCTCGAGCACGGACGCGGCATCCGCGGCCTGATCGGGCACACGCAGCCGCGACGCATCGCCGCACGCAGCGTCGCGACCCGGATCGCGCAGGAGCTGGCCACGCCGCCGGGAGAGATCGTCGGATACAAGGTGCGCTTCAGCGACCAGACGCGACCCGATGCGTTTATCAAGTTGATGACCGACGGCATCCTGCTCGCCGAGACCCAGTCCGATCGCCTGCTCACCGCGTACGACACCATCATCATCGACGAAGCGCACGAGCGCAGCCTGAACGTCGATTTCCTGCTGGGTTATCTCAAGCAGTTGCTGCCGCGGCGGCCCGACCTCAGGCTGATCATCACCTCGGCGACGCTCGATGCGGACCGCTTCGCGCGCCATTTCGGTGATGGAACGACAAGCGCACCGGTGATCGACGTCGAGGGACGCATGTTCCCGGTCGAGGTGCGCTACCGCCCCTTGAGCGCGGGCGAGGATCCGGCCGGCGAAAACGAAGCCGACGACGAGGAAGCGCTCGAAGAAGCGATCGTCGCGACGGCCGAGGACCCGAGGCGCGAAGGTCCGGGCGACATTCTGGTGTTCCTGCCCGGCGAGCGCGAAATCGGTGAGACCGCCGAGCTGCTCGCGCGCAGCCTGGCGCGGCGGCCGTACGCTTCGTCGGCGGAGATCCTGCCGCTGTTTGCGCGGCTGTCGGTGGAGCAGCAGCAACAGGTGTTCGCGCCGAGTCGCGGGCGCCGCATCGTTCTTGCCACCAACGTTGCCGAAACTTCTCTCACCGTACCCGGCATCCGCTACGTGATCGATTCGGGCCTCGCCCGGATCAAGCGTTACTCGCTGCGCAACAAGGTAACGCTGCTGCAGATCGAAAAGGTTTCGCAGGCGGCGGCCAACCAGCGCGCCGGACGCTGCGGCCGCGTCGCCGCCGGGGTGTGCGTGCGGCTCTACGATGCCGCGGATTTCACCGCGCGTCCTCGATACACCGAGCCTGAAATTCTGCGTTCGTCGCTCGCCGCGGTGATTTTGCGCATGGCGTCGCTCGATCTGGGCAACGTCGCTTCGTTTCCGTTCCCGGAGCCGCCGGGTCCGCGCGCCATCGCCGACGGCTATCAGTTGTTGCAGGAGCTCGGTGCGGTCGACGTCCAACGCGTCCTCACGGCGCTGGGACGCGAGCTTGCGAAGCTGCCGGTCGATCCGCGGATCGGCCGCATCATTCTTGCCGCCAGGGATGCTGGCTGCCTGGCGGAAATGCTGGTCATCGCCAGCGCCATGGCGGTTCCCGATCCGCGCGATCGGCCCATGGACAAGCGGCAGGCGGCCGATCAGGCGCACTTGCGTTTTCGCGACCAGCGCTCCGATTTTTTGAGCCTGATCGCGCTTTGGCAATTCTTTACCGATGCACTTGCCGAAAAGTTGCCGCATCGCCGCCTGGTCGAGCGCTGCCGGGCGCATTTCGTGTCCTATCTGCGGCTGCGCGAATGGCGCGATCTGCACCGACAGCTTGCCGAGCAGGTCGCCGAGCTCGGCTGGACGTGGAACGAGAAGCTGCCGGCCGCCGTCGACGCCGAGCGCTACGCGGTGATTCATCGAGCGCTGCTGGAGGGCTTGCTGTCCAACATCGGCGCCAAAGCCGACACCGCGCCTTCGAGCGACGGCCAGTACCTCGGTGCACGAGGGATCAAGTTCTTTTTGCACCCGGGCTCCGGCATCGCAAAAAAACCGCCGAAATGGGTCCTTGCCGCCGAGCTGACCGAAACCACGCGGCTGTACGCGCGCTGCGCGGCGAGCATCGATCCCGAGTGGATCGAGGAAGTTGCCGGAGACAGGGTCGACAAGACCTATTTCGATCCCCATTGGGATGCCGCGCGGGGCGAAGTTGTCGGCGCCGAGCGCGTCGCGCTTTACGGGCTCACGCTGGTGCCGCGGCGGCGCGTTTCCTTCGGCGCGGTCGACCCTGCGACCGCGCGCGAAGTTTTCGTGCGCGAGGCCTTGGTGGAGGGTCAGTTGGCCACCCAGGCCTCATTTTTCATCCACAACCGGCAACTGGTGGAGGACATCGCCGAGCTTGAGCACAAGGCGCGCCGCCAGGATGTGCTGGTCGACGACGAGTCCATCTACGAGTTCTACGCCGCGAGAATTCCTGCCGACGTCTGCTCCGCAGCTTCGTTCGAGCGCTGGCGCCGCGATGCCGAGCGCGGCCATCCGCGCCTGTTGTTCATGATGCGCGAGGAGCTGATGCGTCACGGCGCCTCGGGCGTGACCGAGGCGCAATATCCCGAGCACCTGGAGATGGCGGGCGTCCGGCTACCGCTCAAATACCGCTTCGCACCGGGGCATCCGCTCGACGGACTGACGCTGACTGTGCCGCTTGGACTTCTCAACCAGGTCGATTCGGCACGACTGTCATGGCTGGTGCCGGGAATGATTCGCGAAAAGGTAACCTGGTACCTGAAGGCGTTGCCCAAAGCCTGGCGGCAACGACTGACGCCGCTGACCGAAGTCGTGACTGCATTTCTCGAAGCGCCAACAGGCGATGCGCTGACGCGCTCATCGCATCCTGGCGAGGCGGCGGATGCGCCGCGAGAGCTGACCGATGCGCTGCGTGCGTTTTGCGCCGAGCGCCTCGGGGCGGCCATGCCGACCGACGTGTGGCAGGGATCGGAGGTGCCGGCGCATCTTCGCGTTACCGTCTGTGTGGTCGATGCCAATGGCCGCGAGCTCGGCAGCGGCCGCGATGTTCCCGCGCTCAGGACGCAACTCGGCGAAGCGGCGCAATTGACATTTTCCGCCGCCGGTCCTGAGTTCGAGCGCGCCGACATCAAGACCTGGAATTTCGGTGATCTGCCGGAATCGCTGGCCGTCGAACGGGAAGGCAGGAAGCTCACCGGCTACCCGGCGCTCGTGGACCTGGGCGAGAGCGTTTCGCTGAAGCTCCTCGACACGCGCAGCGCGGCCGATGCCTCGACCCGGATCGCCCTTCTGCGTTTGCTCAAGCGGCAGTTCAAGGATGCTCTGCAGCGGCTGGAGAAGCATCCGCCGGGTTTCGCCCAGGCCGCGCTGATGCTGAAGCCCGCGGTCCCGACCGAGGCCTTGCTTGCCGACGCCGTGGCCGCGATCTGCGACCGTGCATTCATCGGAGACGACCCGCTGCCCCGATCCGAAGGCGCGTATGCGGAGCAGGTCAAGCGCGCGCGGGTGCGCCTGCCCGCGGTCGCCGAGAGCGCGTTCCGCGTGCTTGCTGCGATCGCCGTTGAATACCACACCCTTTCACCACGCATCGGCGCCCTGCCCGCGGCCCAGGCTCGCCTCGCGGCGGACCTGCGCGCGCAACGCGATGCCCTGATCCATCCCGGATTTGTTTCCGAGACACCCTGGTCTCAGCTCGCGCATTTGCCGCGGTATGTGAAGGCGCTTGAGCGCCGGCTGGCGAAATATGGCGAAAACCCGGCACGCGACGCCAAACATGCCCAAGCGATCGCAGCGCTATGGCAACGCTACGCGCAGCGCCGCGCCGCGAACGGGGCGGCGCGCAAGGGAGAACCCGCATTGGAGGCCTTTCGCTGGCAAATCGAAGAACTCAAGGTATCCCTTTTCGCCCAAGAACTCAGGACGCCTCAGCCGGTGTCATACAAACGTCTGGAAAAGGCATGGACGGAGCTTTTGCGCGGATAAGTGGTGATTCTTCACATTGGCGCCCCTAAACCGCGCGTGATACAGTAACTTGCCGCTCAATGGGCTCGAAGTGGGCCCTCGGCGAACGCGTCGCGGGGAAGACAGGGATAGCGCAATCCGCGCCACGCTTTCCCACAACATCCGGCAAAGGGCAGGGGTGAACGCCACAACAACTTCCGGCGACCGGTCGGTCCGTCGTCAGATGCCGCAGGAGCTGGCCAGAATTCTCGGCGATTGCCGGGACTTGGCCATTCATCGGTTGTTGTTGTCGTTTACATCCATGCTCGACCGGGTCGCGGACCTGCTCATGGCACGAGCCGAGCGCTCCGATATCCGCGAAGAGCAGTCGCTGTGCCTCGATTCGCGCGGCGTCCTGGTCAAGGAACGCAACAATCTGATGGCGGATTTCGAGCGCAACCTGCGCAAGCTAGTCGACGAGCGCATGAGCGGCAAGATCGAACCCAAGGAGCATTTTTCGCAGGTCGAGGTCAATAAGTTGACGCTGGTCGACACCAGCGCCATGGATGAATCGGTTCTTTCAGGAAACATCATCCGGGTGGTGGAGAACCAGTGTGAAGCCGAGCTGCGGGAGCTGAATCGAGGCGTCGGTTATCTGCTCGGCCGGCCCGACCTCGAAACCGATGCCAATCCGCTCGCTCCGACCACCATCGTCGAAGCTTTCACCCAGGCGCTTCACGGCATCGGCGGCGACGATCGCATCAAGCTGACCATCCTGAAGGAGCTCAACCAGACCTCGCTCGGCGATATCAACGCGATTTACGCCGATCTGAATCGCCACCTCGAAGGTCTGAAGATTCTGCCCAAGCATCGGGCGGCGATCAACCGTCCGCAAGCGCCGGACCGCGTGCATGGCGACGGCAAGGGCGAGCAAGGTGCGGGACCGGCGCCCGAGATCGATCTGATGGCGATGCTGCAGCGTCTGGTCGGTGCGAGCATGGCGAGGCGGGCCCCGGCGGCGCACATGCCCGCCGGCCTGCCGCCGGGCGGTATCCAGGTGCCGGCACTGGACGGCGGCGGACCGGCCACGGTGAGCGCGGGCGGTTTTCCCGCCGGCGCTTTTGGCTTTGGCACCGGCGCGCCGATAGGCCAGCTCGGCGGCCAGCGCATTCTGATCACGCCCGAGCTGGGCGAAGCGCTGGGCCGCCTGCAGCACGGCGAGACGGGGTTCGATTTTGGCGGCGTACCCTTGCACGTCACCGGCCTTCAGCAGGACATGCACAATGTCCTGCGCGATTTACAGGAGTCGCCGCTCGGCGAACGCGCCAACCAACTCGAGGCGATGACCATCGAGCTGGTGGCGATGCTGTTCGATTTCATTTTCGAGACGCGCGACCTTCCGGACAGCATCAAGGCGCTGATCGGCCGCCTGCAGATACCGGTGCTGAAGGCGGCGATGCTCGACGGCGCCTTCTTCTCCAAGAAATCGCATCCGTCGCGGCTGCTGGTCAACGCGCTGGCGAAGGCCGGCATCGGCTGGTCGCCGACGATGGGTCAGGACGACCCGCTGTATCGCAAGATCGAACAGATCGTGCATCGGGTCCTCGACGACTTCACCGACGACGTCGGCTTGTTCGACGAGCTGCGACGGGACCTGGAGGCCTTTCTCGCCGACGAGGAGAGAGTCGCCGAGTTCACCATCCAGTCGACCGCCGACGAAATCAATCAGCGCGACCAGCAGGAAATCGCGCACATGGTCGCCCGGTCGGAAATCGAGCGCCGGCTGCGCGAGTTTCCGGCACCGAACTTCCTGGCTTCGTTTCTGCGCGACAAATGGCTCGGCACGCTTACCCAGCTTTATCTTCACGAAGGCGAAGAGAGCGAGGCATGGAACTTGGCGCTCTCGACGCTCGACGATCTGGTGTGGAGCGTTCAGCCCAAACGAATGACCGAGGACCGCAGGAAACTGGTGGCGATGCTGCGCAACCTGCTGAAGCAGCTCCATGGCGGTCTCCACAACGCGACCTGGGCGCCGGGGGAGCGCGAACGGTTCATGTCGAACCTGGTGGAAGCGCATGCCGCGGCGGTCAAGCCGAGCCTGGCGTCGACTCCGCTGCCGACGGTGGCGGTGGCCGAAGCGGCAACTGCGGCGGCCGAGCAGGCGACCGCCAAGGG
>DAIQRF010000086.1:0-5866 GCA_036786505.1 Casimicrobiaceae bacterium
GCGTGCTGCCGTCTGCGGCACGCGGCGCGCCGCCCGTGTCGCGCCGAGGGTGCCGTTTAGGCAGACAGGGGGGCCGCATTGCGGCACCTGGCGCTTCTACAGGATCGCGAGCGAGGTCGGTCCGGATGGCGACGGGAACGCGTTCTCGAGCTGCTTCAGCACCGAAGCCGGCAGCCGCAGGCCGGCAGCGGCCCGGTTGTCGCGAACATGTGCTTCGCTTGCCGCCTTGGGAATCGCGCACACTCCGGGTTGCTCGAGCAGCCACGCCAGCACGATTTGGGCAGGACTTGCGCCGAGCTCCCCGGCAAGAACTTGCAAGCGGCGATCGCGCAGCAACCTGCCGCGCCCGAGCGGCGAATATGCCATCACCGCAACCTGGTGCTCGCGGCAGAACGGAAGCAGGTCCCATTCGACGCCGCGGCAACCGAGGTGATACATCACCTGATTCGCGGCACAACGCGCTCCATCCGGCAGCGCGAGCAGCTCCTCCATGTCGGCGCAGTCGAAGTTGGAAACCCCCCACTCGCGAATGCAGCCATCGCGACGCAAGGATTCGAACCCGTCGATGGTTTCCGCGAGCGGAATGTCGCCGCGCCAATGCAGCAGGTAAAGGTCAAGGCGATCCGTCCCAAGGCGCTTCAGGCTGCGCTTGCACGCCGCGATTACCCCGCGCCGGCTCGCATGATGCGGATAAAGCTTGCTGACCACGAACGCCTGCTCGCGCCGCCCGCCGATCGCCTCTCCGACGACCTCCTCGGCGCCGCCGTCGGCATACATCTCGGCGGTATCGATCAGGGTCATGCCCAGATCGAGGCCGAGCGCAATGGCGGCGACCTCCTTCTTCCGGTCGCGACGATGCTCGCCCATCATCCACGTACCAAGCCCGAGCGCCGGCATCGTGTCTCCCGACCGCAGGGAGATAGTTGGCGTAGGTGACATGCTGTTGCGAATCGCCTTGGCGGCAAATTGTGGATCGCCGATACGGCGACAACAATACCGCAATCCTGGTTGTCGCGCGGGGCCGTGCGCGCACGGTTTACAATAGGCCGACCGCGTCTCACCCATGCCACTCGATCAACCGGTGTTCCTTGCTTCCGGCCGCACCCTGGTGCGCGGCGCATGCCCGCACGATTGTCCCGACACCTGCGCCTTGCACGTCACGGTGGAAAATGGCCGCGCGGTCAAGATCGAGGGCGACCCCGAACATCCGACGACCAACGGCGTGCTATGCACCAAGGTCGCACGCTACCTCGAGCGCACCTACTCCGACGCTCGCGTGCTTCATCCGCTGCAACGCGTGGGCAAGAAGGGCGAAGGCAAGTTTCGACGCATCAGCTGGGACGCCGCGCTCGACACCATCGCCACGCGCTTTACCGAGATCGCAGCATCGCCGGACGGTCCCGAGGCGATCGTTCCCTACAGCTATGCAGGCACCATGGGGCTACTGCAATACGGCTCGATGGATCGGCGTTTTTTTCACAAGCTCGGCGCATCGCTGCTCGATCGCACGATCTGCTCGACGGCCGGCAAGGCGGGCTATGTCGCGACCATCGGCGCCGCCATCGGCATCGATATGGAGGAGTTCGAGAACGCCCGACTGATACTTATCTGGGGCTCGAACCCGATCGTATCCAATCTGCATCTGTGGAGCCGGGTCCAGGAAGCGAAGCGCCGCGGCGCCAAGCTGATCGCGATCGACCCCTACCGCAGCCAGACTGCGGAGAAGTGTCACCTCCACCTCGCATTGCTTCCGGGGACCGACGCCGCGCTGGCATTGGGCATGATGCATGTCCTGATCGGCGAGCATTTGATCGACCGTGATTATATCGATCGCTACACGCTGGGATTCGAGCAACTCCAAGTGCGGGTTCGCGACTATGCACCGCAACGTGTCGCGCAAATCACCGGGCTCTCGGCGGAGCAGATCGTCGATCTCGCCCGCGACTACGGCACCATCCGCCCGGCAGCGATACGGCTGAACTACGGCATGCAACGCCACGCTGGCGGAGGAATGGCGATCCGGACCGCGGCCTGCCTGCCGGCCCTGGTCGGCGCGTGGCGCGATCCGGGCGGCGGCGCATTGCTGTCGTCCAGCGGCGCATATCCGGTGAACGGCGCTGCGCTGGAGCGCCCCGACCTGATCTGGAACGCTCCGCGCACCATCAACATGTCGACCATCGGCAACGCACTGCTTGACGCCAACGATCCGCCGATACGCGCATTATTTGTCTACAACTCGAATCCGGTCGCGGTCGCGCCGGAATCGGCCAGGGTCGTCGCCGGCTTCGCGCGCGAGGATCTTTTCTGTGTCGTGCACGACGTTTTTCTGACCGACACCGCGGACTACGCTGACATCGTGCTTCCGGCAACCACACAGCTCGAGCACGTGGATATCCATTCCTCCTACGGGCACCTTTACGCGCTGGCCAACAATGCCGCCATTGCGCCGCTGGGCGAGGCCAAGCCCAATACCGAAGTATTCCGTCTCCTCGCCGCGCGCATGGGCTTCAATGAGCCGTGCTTCCGCGAAAGCGACGAGGCGATGGCGCGCAACGCGTTCCTGGCCGATGATCCGCGGGCGCAAGGGCTTTCCTGGGACACGCTCAAGGAAAACGGTTGGCAGCGCCTGAACGTGCCCTCCCCTTTCGCGCCGTTCGCCCACGGAAATTTCCCGACGCCGTCGGGCAAGTGCGAGTTTTATTCGCAGACGCTGGCGGATCAGGGGCTCGATCCGTTGCCGACATTCATTCCGCCGCGAGAATCGGCGGCGAGCGACCCGGCGCTGGCGCGAAAATATCCGCTCGCGATGCTCTCGCCCCCGGCGCGCAACGCTTTGAACTCTACCTTCGCCAACCTTCCGGTTTTTCTCGATGCGGAAGAAGTACCGTCACTCAATATTCATCCTGCCGACGCTGCATCGCGCGGTATCAACGATGGTGAGCGGGTGCGGGTGTTCAACGATCGTGGCGCGATGATCGCCGCTGCGCGAGTGACCGACAAGGCGCGGCCGGGCGTGGTGGTTGCGCTATCGATCTGGTGGCGGAAGCTCTCCCCGGATGGCACCAACGCCAATATGCTGACCGGCCAGGCCCTGACCGATATGGGTCGCGCGGCGACGTTTTACGACGTACTGGTCGAAGTCGAGCGGGCCTAGATCGATAGAAAAATCGCCAGCTCGGCGCGTTTTTCCTGCGCGTCGCGATAGCCGAGCTCGATCAACGCCGAGCAAAAGCCGGCGTCGAAAAGCAGATAGGACAACAAGCCTTCTCCGCCGGAGCGGGTTCCTCCGATGCCGCCGAGCGCCACGCGCAGGCTGCGCGGGAGCCGGTGCCTGAACTCGCCGGCCAGCGTTTCCAATGCAACGCTCGGCGTGAGCACCAGCAGCATGATGTCGCGCAACGGCATCGGACTCGAACCGAGCCGCTCCGGCGGTATCTGGCGCACGGCGATATTCACCAGCCGGACCTTCTCCAGGTCGGTCCCCAGCGCGTCGGTAAAGACGCTGGAAAGTACCTGGCTTCCGATCTGTGCCAGCGACGGTGGGTTCGATGCCTCGTCCAGCGGATCATGTGTGCCGCTACGCGCAGCGCCGATGACCAGGATGCGGTCTGCGCCAAGATGAAGCGCCGGCGCGGTCGGCGCCATCTGGCACATCGCACCATCGCCGAAGAATTCGTCGCCGATCTTGGTCGGCGGGAAGACGAATGGAATGGCGCTCGATGCGAGTAAGTGCGGGACCCCTATGGCGGCCCGCACGCCGATGCGCTGCGATCGCTCCCACAACTGGAGCGCCGGTCCGCCCATGCAAAAGCTCACCGACATGCCGGTGCGGTAGCTCGATGCGGTGATGGTCAGCGCATCGAGTACGCCGGCGTTGATGCTGTGTTCGATCGACGGAAAGTGAATGGTTCGCGCAAGAAGCGTCGCCAGCGGTGCATTGTCGAGCAGCGCAATCGGCCGTTGACGGTCGGCGCCGGGAAACAGGGAGCGCAGCAAGCGCCATCCCGTTTGGGCAAGGTGCCTGCCATCCGCACGGTAAATATCGCCGACACTGAGCGTCGCCCACGTCTGGCACAGCATCGTCGACGCACTGCGGAAATGGCGCGCGCCTGCAGCGAGCGCGGCGGCGTTGATCGCTCCTGCCGAGGTTCCGCAAACGATCCGGAACGGGCTCGTACTGCCGTCGGGCAGCATTTCGGCAATGGCGCGGGCGACGCCGGCTTGATACGCGGCTCGAGCGCCCCCGCCCGAGAGGATCAACGCCAGCTTGGGTCTGTCCGGCATGTCCGCCGCGGGAGTCGTCAACCGAGCAACTCGTAGGTCTGCGCGAACACGCGCGCGCAGACGACGCTGAAATCTGACGGCGCGTATTGCAGCAGCCAATCGCCGGGTTGGCCGCGCAAGCTTCCACGGTCGCGATCGAGCGTCACGTCGAACGCGTCGGTCATGGGTTTCGCCCAAACCACTCGCGGACGCTTGCGATATCGCTCCGGCTTGCCCGGTCGGGTCGGCGCCACCGGCGCATAGTTGACGTCAAACGTGTCGCGGGCGACGGGCCAGCGTTCGCCTTCGGTACCCGTCAGGATATCGGTGGAATGGGTAGTGGCTTGCCCCGCGCTCATCGGTCGGCGATCCAGTCGGGCGGCGTGAATCGCCTGCCACGACGCTATCTTATCGACCCCCGAGCACTACCGGCAATCGACTTCGCGCCGCCCCGGTCAGCCGACCTTGCGTACCAGTCCCACCATGACGCCGAATATTTCCAGCGTGCCTTCCGCTCGTATGATCGGATACGCCTTGTTCTCCGGACGGAGGATGAAGCGGCCCCGTTCGAGATCGAGCCGCTTGAGCGTAAACTGGTTGTCGACAATCGCGACCACGATTTCGCCGCGCCGTGCCTCCGCGCGCTTCTCGACAACGACAAGATCGCCGTCCAGCACACCGGCGTCGATCATGGAATCGCCTTTGACCCGCACCAGCACCGTTCGCGACGGATGCTCGATGAGATAATCGTCGAGGGTCAGCGCGTCGGCGGGGCCGTCATCGATAGGGCTGGGCAGTCCTGCCTGTACCGGCGTTTCAGCCAGCGGACGCTGGAAAAAACGTCGTGTCGGCGCCAAACGCCGATCCGGCGTCGATTCCACAAAGCCGGCAAGCTTGAACCGCGCCACCAGGGCCGCGACCGAGGATTTCGAACGCAGGCCGAGCAACGCACCGATCGACGAATACGACGGCAGCGCCCGGTGAGCCGCGTAATAATCCTGCAGGGCGGCCAGGTAGGAACGATCGTTCGACATATCGGATACAATAACGAACGATCGTTCGTACGTCAAGTCGGATTCATACCTCGCATGTTTCGATGATTTTTTGATCGATGTTCGCGGACCCTGTCGCCTTCGTCGACCTGGAAACCACCGGCATGACTGCAACCGGTGACCGGGTGACCGAAGTCGGTATCGTTCGGGTCGACGGGGGCCGCGCCACCGAATGGAGTAGCCTGGTCAATCCGGAATGCAGCATCCCTCCCGCCATTCAGGCGCTCACCGGCATCACCAACGCGATGGTCGCCGACGCACCGAGGTTTGCCGACATCGCCAGCGAGGTTGCGGCGAGGATCGCGGGATGCGTTTTCGTCGCCCACAACGCGCGCTTCGACTACGGTTTTCTGAAGCACGAATTCGCGCGGCTCGGCCAGGCATTCACCGCCAAGGTGCTGTGCACGCTCAAGCTGTCGCGGCGCTTGTTCGCCGACGCCTCGCAGCACAACCTCGACAGTCTGATCGAGCGCCATCACCTGCCCTCGCACGATCGCCATCGCGCGCTTGGCGACGCACGGATCCTGTGGGCGTTCGTGCAGGCGCTCTAT
>DAIQRF010000086.1:5876-7930 GCA_036786505.1 Casimicrobiaceae bacterium
GCCCAGCTTGCCGCCGCACCTTCCCGCTGGCGCGCTGGAGGCGATTCCAGAGTCGCCGGGGATCTACCGGTTCTACGGCCTCAACCCGATGCCTCTTTACGTTGGCAAGAGCATCAATCTCCGTCAACGGGTCGCATCGCACTTTTCGTCGGACTACCGCAACGCCAACGACCTGCGCCTTTCATCCGAGCTTGTTCGCATCGAATTCGAGGAAACCGCGGGTGAGCTCGGCGCGTTGTTACGCGAGTCACAGCTCGTCAAGTCGCTGTTCCCCGCCTACAACCAGCGTTTGCGGCGGCGCATCGATCTGATCGCGCTGGGAGTCATGGCCGAGCCGTCGCCGCCGCACTACTTGCGCGCCGACGTCATCGAACCGAGGGATCTTCACGGGCTGTACGGTCCTTTCAGCTCTCGTCGCGCCGCGCGAGAGACGCTGCGCGATCTCGCCGCCGAAGCCGCATTGTGCTGGCGTCTGCTCGGCCTCGAGCGCCGCGCGGGTCCATGCTTCGCGCGTCAGATCAAAAAGTGCGCGGGCGCCTGTGTTGGCGCCGAGACGCTCGAAGCTCACCACCAGCGATTTCGCCAAGCGCTCGCGCCTTACGCGTTGCGGCAATGGCCGTATGACGGAATCATCTCGATCCAGGAAACAAGTCTCTCCGGTGAGCGCACCGATGTGCACCTGTTCCGGGACTGGTGCTGGCTGGGAAGCGCGCGTGACCTAAGCTCGCTGCACGCATTGCTCGACGCACCGCCGCGCGCCGCCTTCGACCTCGACATCTATCGTATTCTTTGCAAGCGGCTTCCACGGCTCCGGGTGCACACCTTCGCGCACGATCTGTCGGTTGCGCACCAGGGCCACCGCGTTCAAGAAATGGGCTAAGCTGCGCCGGCGCCACACTTCATCCTGAGCCTATTCGCCACTCCCTCATCCGTGCCTCCCAAACCGAAACTGCCGTGGGTCGTGGGCCTGAGCGCGCCGCGTAGACTGCTGCTGGCGCTGCTCATCGGTGCGGTTTCGTTCGCCGCCGTCCAGCCGTGGCTGACGCTGCACACGCGGTTGCTCATCGGGTGGAACGCAGGTGCGCTGACTTATCTTTGCTTTGCCTGGCTCGCGGTCGGCCGCGCGGATGCGGCGATGACGCGGGTGCGCGCACAACTCTACGATCAGACCGGCTACGTCATCTTCCTGCTGGTCGTGGTCGCGGCGAGCGCCAGCATCGTCGCCATTGGATTCATCGTCGGTGACGCCAAACAATTGCCATTCTCGGAGCGCGCGGCGCATCTCTCGCTGTCGATTTTGGCCCTGCTGCTGTCCTGGCTGCTGATCCAGACCCTATTCGCGTTTCACTATGCCCGCTGGTACTACTGGCGTGAGCATCCGGCGAAGGATCACGTCCGCGGCTTGCGGTTCCCGGGGGAAACGGAGCCCGATTACCTCGATTTCGCCTATTACTCGTTCGTGGTGGGCATGACGTCGCAAGTCTCGGACGTCGCTGTCGTCGCTCGCCAAATGCGCCGGCTGACCCTGATCCACGGCGTTCTTTCGTTTGTATTCAACATCGCCATCCTGGCCATGAGCATCAATATCATCGGCGGCATGATCTAGCGGGCCGCTGTTCCAATGCGGACGTAGTCTTCCGCCAGCCGGCGTCCCCGGGGTTCCTACTAAAACGAGCTATGCGGGGACCGCGTTGTACTAAACAGCGTTTCCGGATCGAACGAGGAAGGCGACCCTGACCTAGTCTTATCGCCGGCATCTCGGACACGAATTGTTACAATTATTGTTACAATTGGCTGGCACGGTGAGGGCCCGGCGCCTCCCAGCAGCCTTCTTCAGAATCGGGCGCTGGCACCGGTCGCATTTTCAAGCGAGTTCCAATGCTCTCAAGTGCACGACCGTGGTCGCTCCGCACGCCCGTTCGGGGCGCGCCACAGCGAGTGTCGACGTGAACGGGAAATGGTCGCCGCCCGTGGTGCTCGTCATTGCCGGCACTCGGCCCGAGTGCATCAAGCTGGCCCCCGTCGTACGCCGCCTGACGGGCCACCAGCGATTA
>DAIQRF010000087.1:0-7914 GCA_036786505.1 Casimicrobiaceae bacterium
TAAGAGAAGTAGGCAAGGAGACATTCCGCATTTGCCGCGAGCTGGTCGACGACATCGTGCTGGTCGATACCGACGCCATTTGCGCGGCGCTGAAGGACGTGTTCGAAGACACGAGATCGATTCTCGAGCCGGCGGGAGCGCTGTCGGTCGCCGGGCTCAAGCTCTGGTGCGAGCGCCACCGCTTTCGCGACCGAACGCTGGTTGCGATCGCTTGCGGTGCGAACATGAATTTCGACCGCTTGCGATTCGTGGCCGAACAGGCCGAGCTGGGCGAGGAGCGCGAGGCGATTCTTGCCGTGACCATTCCCGAGCGACCGGGCAGCTTCCGGCAATTCTGCGCGCTCCTCGGCAAGCGCAACGTTACCGAGTTCAATTATCGGTACGCCGACTCCAAGGTCGCACACCTGTTCGTGGGTATCGAAGTGAGCGACCGCCACGAAACCGCGGAACTGCTTCGCGCCATGCACAAGCGCCGGATCGAAGCCTACGACCTGTCGAACAACGAGATGGCCAAGGTTCACGTCAGGCATCTCGTCGGAGGACACGCGCCGGCGGCGGAAAACGAAATCCTGTACCGCTTCGAGTTTCCGGAGCGTCCCGGGGCGCTGATGCAGTTTCTGAACAGCATGAGTCGTGGCTGGAACATCAGTTTGTTCCATTACCGCAACCACGGTGCCGACTACGGGCGCGTTTTGGTCGGAATGCAGGTTCCGCCGTCCGACAAGGCCGCCTTCGGTGAATTTCTTGCTCGTCTGGGCTACCCATCCGTCGAAGAGACGGCAAACCCGGCCTATCGCATGTTTCTTGGGCGCTGAAGGTGCCCAATTGCGGCATATAGTCCCTCTAATCCGCGATAGTCTTGTTGCAAATCCCTCAACAGGCCCGAGTTTCCCGGTTCTGGCAAGGATTATGCTCTAGGCATTTGCTTACATACGTGGCAAACTTTGGCGAGGTAGGAATGGAAACGACAGCCGTACGCGGTGCTTTGCTTGAAAACGTGGGGAGTATTGAATTGCCGGAACCAGCCGCCCTGGCGGGAGTGAAAGTCATGGTGATCGACGATAGCAACACGATTCGTCGAAGCGCCGAGATATTTCTGCTGCAGGCTGGTTGCACGGTTATCCTCGCCGAAGACGGCTTCGACGCCTTGTGCAAGATCACCGACCATCAGCCCGACATGATATTTGTCGATATCATGATGCCTCGGCTCGATGGCTACCAGACGTGCGCCCTGATCAAGAAAAACACGCGCTTTCATCAGACGCCGGTTGTCATGCTTTCCTCGAAGGACGGCTTGTTTGATCGTGCGCGAGGCCGTATGGTGGGGTCGGCTCAATATCTGACTAAGCCTTTTACCAAAGAAAGTCTGCTCAAGGCCGTAGGCACGCATGTGAAGGTAGCAGCGCATTGATGCTGCGCCGGACGACGCCCGGGGGCGTAGCAAAGGGTGGGAAATGATGGCAATCAAGCGGGTTCTGATCGTCGATGACTCTCCGACGGAGCGTCACGTCCTGAACGACATGTTGACCAAGGCGGGATACGAGGTCGTCGCCAGCGACAACGGAGAGGATGCCATTCTCAAGGCCAAGACGGTCAAGCCCGACCTGATCCTCATGGACGTGGTGATGCCGGGTCTCAACGGCTTTCAAGCGACCCGGGCAATCAGCCGCGATCCGGTCACGCGGACCGTCCCGATCATTCTTTGCACGGGCAAGAGCCAGGAAACCGACAAGATCTGGGGTATGCGGCAGGGCGCCCGCGATTACATTGTCAAGCCGGTCAACCGCGAGGAGCTGCTCGCGAAGATCACTGCGCTCGGCTAGCGGGTTCCGATGGCTCGTGCTGCTAAGCTCAATCTTCGCGCGTTCCAGCAGGAGCTTGCGACGCGCCTGGCGGCGAAGACCACCGCCCAGGTCGAGCAGTCGCGTCTGGGACTCGCGTGCGCCGGCAGCCAATGGCTGATCCGGCTGGCGGACGCCGGCGAGGTGATCGCCGTTCCCACGGTTGCGACGGTGCCGCTGACCAAGTCGTGGTATCTGGGCATCGCAAATATCCGCGGCAACCTGTTCAGCATCATCGATTTCGGCGGGTTTCTGGGCCGTGAAGTCGAGTTGGCCACGCCCGGCGCCGCAGCGGCGCGATTGGTGCTGTTCGGCCCGCGCGTTGGCGAGCTGCGCGCAGGCCTGGTCGTGCACCGGGTGTTGGGCTTGCGCAACCTTGCCGAGTTGGCCCGAGGCGACGCAGCTTCGGACGCGCCGGCGTGGTACGGCGCGCGCTGGACCGATCGCGATGGCGGCACGTGGCAGGAAATCGATCTCGCGCTGCTCGCGCAGGACCCGGGGTTTCTTCAAGTCGGCGTGTAGAGGCCAGACGGAAGATTCGACGCATGCACGCGTATGACCCTATTGGGGAGACGAAAAATGGCGCTTAGCTTAAAGACCCTGTTCGGCGCGGGGCCGGCCAAGGGGCGGGAAGAGGATGACGCCGAATTCGACGAGCCGACGACGCAAGTCAAGATGGACAAGTCGCAGTCCGGCTACGATCCGCTGGCGGCGGTGTCGATCATGGAGCAGATGCGCAGCGCAAGCCCGGAGATGCGCCAGCCGGGTCGTCTGTGGCTGATGGGCCAGCTGCCGATCGTTCGCCAATTTCAGGTGTTGGGCGCCTTGCTGGCGGTCTTTATACTGCTGGCGCTGGTAATGCTTTTCCTGAATACCCGCGTCTCGACGCAGGCCACCGCCAGCGAAACCACCGCGACCGAAATGCAAATGCTTTCGCAGCGTCTCGCGCGGGGCACGTCGCTTGCGGTTCAGGGCAACGTGCCCGCGTTCGAGGGCGTCAAGGACTCCAGAGACCGCTTCCGCGCCGACCTCGATACGCTGACCAAGGGTGGCAACGTCAAGGGCGTGAACATCGATGTCACCAGCAACGAGACGTTGCAATCCTTATTGAACAACGTCACCGCCCGATGGACCGTGGTCGAGAAAAACGCGACCGACGTGGTCGATAACCAGCCGTCGCTGGTGACGCTTTCCAAGGGCCTCGACACCATCAACAAGGGCAACAACGAGTTGCTCGAGCTCGCGCAACAGGCGTCGGCACAGGTTGCGGCGAGCGGCGGCACATTGCGCGAGCTCGATTTTACCAACCAGCTCGCGGTGCTTTCGCAGCGCATCGCCAAGAACGCGAACTCGCTCGTTTCTTCCGACGAGATCGACCCCGAAGTTGCCTTTCTTCTCGGCAAGGACGCCGGAACGTTCCGCGACACCCTGAACGGGTTGCTCAAAGGGAGCGAGGCCTTGCGCCTCGCCGGCGTGCGGGCGGAAGATGCGCGCGCGTCGCTGACCGAGTTGCAGAAGAAGTTCGTCGCGTATCAGGACGGCGTCAACGCCATCCTTCAGAACATGTCGCGGCTGGTCGTTGCCAAGCGCGCCGCGCGAGTGATCAATCAGGAGTCGGAACCGCTGCTCGGCGACGCAAACAAGCTTACCGCCGAGTTTGACAATCAGACTGCGTCGCGCACCTTCACGTTCTGGGCCGCGATGACGTTCGCCTTCCTCGCGCTGCTCTGCCTCATCGCGCTGGGCAAGGTCTTCCTCGACGACGCGCGGGTGCGCGCGTTCGAGAGCGAGCAGGAGAACAAGCGCAACCAGGAAGCCATTCTGCGGTTGCTGAACGAGATGGGGAATCTCGCCGACGGCGATCTTACGGTGCAGGCTTCGGTGACCGAGGACGTGACCGGCGCGATCGCCGATTCGATCAACTTCACCATCGAAGAGCTGCGCACGCTGGTGCGGGGAATCAACTCCGCGACCGATCAGGTGGCGAAGGCAACCACGGACGCGCAGGCGATCTCGAACCGTCTGTACGAGGCGTCGCAGCGACAAAATCGGGAGATCCAGCAAGCCTCGGCTTCGGTGCTGCAGATGGCGCAGTCGATCAACGAGGTATCGCAAACCGCGGCCCAGTCGGCGCGCGTGGCGCAGCAGTCGCTCGCGGCCGCCGAAAAAGGAGGGCAGGCGGTACATAACCAGATCGCCGGCATGAACGAAATCCGCAGCCAGATTCAGGACACCGCCAAACGGATCAAGCGTCTCGGCGAGTCGTCGCTGGAAATCGGCGAGATCGTGGAGCTGATCTCGGATATCACCGAGCAGACCAACGTGCTTGCGCTCAACGCCGCGATCCAGGCGGCGTCGGCAGGTGAAGCCGGGCGCGGATTCACGGTCGTGGCTGAAGAAGTGCAACGGCTGGCCGAGCGTTCCGGCGAGGCCACCAAGCAGATCGAGGCGATCGTGAAGACGATTCAGGCCGACACCCAGGACGCCGTGGCGGCGATGGAAAAGAGCACCGTCGGGGTGGTCGAAGGGACCAAGTTGTCTGACGCGGCAGGGCAGGCGCTGGACGAAATTCGCAAGGTCTCGCACGACCTCGCGGAGCTGATCGGGGGTATTTCCGCGCAGACGCAAACGCAATCAGCATCGGTCTCGGACGTTACCCGAGGCATGCAAGGCATCTTGAAAATCACCGAAGAAACCACCGAAGGCACCAAGCAGACGAACGTGTCGATCGGGCAGCTGACCAAGCTCGCCGCGGAGCTGCGCAGCTCGGTTGCCGGTTTCAAGGTATGAAGACGGCCCAAGGCCGGCGCCCGCGGACCGGCGCGGTTCTTGCGTGCGAGACCTTGTTCGCGCCCTGATTCCAGAACCTGCTCGATGACCTAACGTGGCTACCGACACCGCACCGGATTTCGATCTCGGCCCGTTGACCTGGGTTCAGGGAGAGATTGACCAGGCGCTCACTCGTGGCCTGGAAGCGTTGGCAGTCTTCAAAGCCTCGCCGCGCGAAATCACCTCGCTCAAACACGCCCGTTCGCACGTCCACCAGGCAGCGGGCGCGATCCAGATGGTAGGCCTGGACGCGGTGACGGCCTACACCGACGAACTCGAGCGCCAGCTCAACCGGGTCGAGGAGTTGCCGCCGCGCGAGGCGCAGGACGCCTGCGATTTGATCGACCGGGCGTGTCGCAAGCTGAAGATCTTTCTCGATGAGCTGGTCGGCGGCGCGTATGCGGTCCCGCTCAGGCTGTTTCCCGAGTACGAGCAGATGCAGCAGGCGCGCGGCGTAAAAGCTTCGGCGCCGACCGATCTTTTCTTTCCGGATCTTTCGCCCCGCGCGCCGAAAATCGCGTCGGTGAAGACGGTGGCGTCGCAGAAGCTGCCCTCGTTTCTGATCAAGCAACGCCGGCTCTACCAGCGCGGACTTCTAGCCTGGCTGCACGGAGACGAGGAGGCTGCCCGCGCAATGCGCGATGCGATCCAGGGCATCGAGGACGTTCAGACCCACTCCGCGCAGCGCTCGTTCTGGTGGACGGTGGGAGCGCTGCTCGAAAGCATCGTCGAAAAGGGTGTCGAAAGCGGTTTTGGCATCAAGCAGCTTTGCGGCCGCGTCGACCTGCAGATCAGACGCTATGTCGAGGGTTCGGCCAAAGTCGCCGACCGCATGCGCCGAGAAGTGCTCTATTACGTTGCGATCAGCGCGCCGGTGGGACCGCAAGTCCAGGCAGTGCAGCGAGCGTACCAATTGCCCGGTCTGATCCCGACCGCCGAAGCGCTGTCAGCCGACGTCGTACGGGTGCAGCCGCTGCTGCGCGAAGCGCGAGAGCTGCTCTCCTCGACCAAGGACCTGTGGCTGAAGCTGACCAGCGGCCGGCAAGAGAATCTGCCCAAGCTCAAACAGAATCTGTCGCAGCTGCGGGACACGACCACGGCGATTGGCGAACCATCGCTGTCGCGCCTTGCGGCCACGCTGGCGAGCCGCCTCGACAAAATCGGCGCCGCGGCGATTGCCGAGGCCATGGCGATGGAATACGCCACGGCGATACTTCTCGCTGAATCGGCGATCGAGAATTTTTCATCGCTTTCACCCGATTTCCCGAAGCAGGTCGAGGCGATGGTTGCGCGGCTCGATGCTGCGCAGCAAAACAGAACGATCGCCGGTGCGGCGTCGGCGCCGCTCCTCGACGAGATGGCCCGTCGCGCACAGGAGCGATTGCTGCTGGCCCAGGTTGCGCGCGAAATCCAGGCGAACCTGCGCCATATAGAGCAGGTGCTCGACGCATTTTTCCGCGATCACTCGAAGCGTGCCGAGCTGGCGACTCTCTCCCAGGACAGCAAGCAGATCGCGGGCGCGCTGAAGATGCTCGGGCTGGACCGCGCGGAACAATTGCTCACGCTGTGCCAGCAGCAGATCGACGAATATGCGAAGCCCGATACCCCGGTCGAGAACGAGGGTTTGGAGTTGCTGGCCGAATCGCTCTCCGGGCTTGGTTTCTACATCGAAGCGGTCGAGCAGCAGCGGCCCGACGGTGAGCGGCTGATCGAGCCCCTGTTGGCGCAGCGTCTGGGGATCGCACCCGCTGCCCCGGCCGCGGAAGACGATACCGTTGAGAGCGCAGTGGCCGAATTGCAGCTCGGGTTGCCCGCGACCCTGGCCGCGTTTCAGCGCGCGCCCGGCGATACGCCAGCGCGAGAGCGTCTTGCGATCGACCTGACGACGCTCAAGGACGACGCCAAGCTCCTCGGCGACGCGAGCCTGGAGCAAGTCGCCGGCGCGGCGCTGGCGGAACTTTCGCATGCAGGTGTCGGCGACACCGTGGCACTGCAGGAAGCCGTGGCGGCGATTTCCGCAGCCCAGTCGACGGCGCCGGCGCCCGCGCCGTCCGAGGAAACCATACGTTTGCTCGAGACTGACGCCTCGCAGTTCGATGCCGAGCTGCTCGATATCTATTTGACGGAAGCCGACGAAGTGCTCGACACCATCGCCTCCAGCGCGGTCGAGCTCAGGGCGCGCCCGGACGATCGCGCGGCACTGAACACCGCACGGCGCGGCTTTCACACGTTGAAAGGTAGCGGACGCATGGTCGGCCTGACCGAGCTTGGCGACCTCGCATCCGACGTGGAAAAAGCGCACAACCGGATGCTCGAAGATGAGCGGCCGGCAGCGCCGGCGCTGCTCGCGCTGATCGATGTCGCGCAAACGAGTTTTCGCGAGTGGGTGAACACGTTGCGGCGAACCGGACGCGTCAACCCTGACGCCGCGCCGCTTCGTGCGGCGCTGGCCGAGGTGGAAGCGGCGCAGCCTGGGGCTCAGGTGTCGCCAACATCATCTGTCGCGAACGACCCCCCGCCGGCTCCCGCTCGCGCGACGGAGGAGGCACCCAAGGTCTCGATGATCGAGGTGATCGAGCTCGACGAAACCGCGCTCCCAGACATCGATCATCCCGCTGGCGATTCGATGCTTGTCATCGAGGGTTCCGAGGTGATCCAATTCACACCGACCGCCACCGCACATTCGCCGCCGCCTGCGGTTGAGCCCGTCAGCGATGTGTCTCTACCTGCGGAGCCGGACGAGATCACCGTCGGCAACGTCACCTTGTCGACGGCGCTTTTCCGCATACTTTGTGACGAGGCGCAGCAGCATCTCGCGACACTCGACGCCGAGCTGCAGGCGCTCCAGTCCGATTCGACCGCCACGCCGTCGCAGGCGATGGTGCGTGCGGGCCACACGCTGTGCGGCATCCACCGGACCGGCGGCATCCCGTTGGTGGCGACGGTCGCCAAAGCTCTGGAGGCGTGCCTGCTTGGCTTGCAGGAACGTGGCGCGCCGCTACCGGGTGCCGCGCAGCCAGTGCTGGCGCGTGCGATCGCGGGACTGACCGCCTTCAGCGGCCGGGTACGCGCCCGCGATGGATTTCACGCTGCCGACGAGGCCGAAGCGAAAGAAATTATCGCCGAGCTCGATGCCCTTCGTCAGGATTTGGGTTCGGAACCCATGGACCGCGACAGCGAAACCGTCGCCGCTCGCGTGGCCGAGGCGGACGAAGCGACGCTGCTCCGACCCGCGCCCGTTCCG
>DAIQRF010000088.1:0-5855 GCA_036786505.1 Casimicrobiaceae bacterium
GCGACTGGATGTTGCCGATCGAAGCGCTGGCCTACGGCGATCACGATCCGGAGTACCTCGACTGGGTGGACAGCGAGGAAAAGAGGCTGGGCATGATCGACGAGCTTCCCATCGCGACGGTGTTGGTCTGCCGTTTCTGGCAGGAGCGCAATCGCACCGATACGCCGAATCGGGCCGAGCGGCGCGCGCAGCGGCGCGAAGCCTCGCGCAAGGGTCGCCAGCGGTTGCATTGATGGCTTGTTGGCTCAGGTTCCCTCGCAGCCGTAGCGCAATAACGCGACGGGGAGGACTGCGAACACGCGCGCCAGCGCGACGCCGTCTGCGCTGACCTGGTGCGCGGCGCCGGCAGATCGTCGACCGTACGCTTGCGTGTGCGATTGATGCGACTCCAGCGCCGTACGCGCAGCCGCCACGCGGCAGGCATCTCCGAGACGACATCGATGCGCGCGCGCACGTCCGCCGAACGCTTGTTGTCGTGGGTCGAGCCGGCAAGCATGGTATCGGGCCAATGCGCAAGACGCTCGGCGTTGGCGCGGTGAAACGCTTTGACGCTGGTGCCGAACTGATCGGGATCGCCGCCGACCTCGTTCAGGGACACGAGCCGGTTGAAGATGTAAAAGCTGGTGTCCTCCACACCCTTGGCGGCGACCGGCGCCGAGAACTGCTGAAAACGCATCGCCAATGCGCGATACGCGTCCACTGTCGCCTGCGCGGCGCCGTCCGGTGGCCGCACCAGCAGAACATCGCGGATGAAATCGAACACGCTCGCATCGGCGTTGCGGCGCTTCGATTTTCTCGACCACGACGTACAGCGGCGTTCGATCCTCCCCGTCTCGGGGATCCTCCCCCTCCCGGCGTGCGCACGACGCATAGCTCTGTTGCAGGTGCTCGAAATACGCTGCCGGATCGTACAGGCCGTCGGGGTGATCGATGCGAAATCCGTGCACCTTGCCTTCGGCGGCGAGATCGAGGAGGAAGCGGTGCGTCGCCTCGAACGCCGCGCGATCGCCGATTTCCGGGTTAAGCGCTGCGTGATCGACGATGTCGTAGCAGTGCCTGCTTCCGGCACGCGCGCGCAGGTAGGGCGAACAATAGATGTGGCTCACGCCCAGCGCGGCGAGATACGGCACGATCGCCGCGGCGTCGGCGAAGGTGAACTCGCGGTGCAGTTGCAGGCGCTAGGTGGCGCGGGGCGTGTGGCCGACCAGGGGCCGATGCGGGCGTGAGCGGCGCAGCGTTTCCGTGAGCTCGACAAAGCGCCGGTCGCCCGGCCAGCGCTCGAGGGCGAGCGGCAACTTGCGCCGCCAGTTCGGATGCGTGTCGACCGTCGCCGGAAGATTGGCCTGCTCTACCACGCCGATGACGTCTTCGAGCTGGACCACCAGTACCTGCGAAGGTGTGTGCGCAAGGAACGCCTGCGCCGCCCGGGCGAGCGCTGCTGTCATCGGCGGTGTCGCTGGCGGTGTCGTTTCCGCGTCGAGCGAGACGTCGTCGGGCAAGAGAGATTCGCGTTGCAGCGCCAGAAGCAGTCCGGAGCGATCCTTTTTCCGCGCGTCCTGCTGCTGATCTCGTACTGCCTCGCTTGGAAAGAGCCCGAGCTCGTCGCGCAATGCGATGTCGCGTCCTTCCCACCATCCAGCGAGCGTCGGCAGGTCGTGCGTGCTCGCGGCGACCAGCGCCTGCGCGGGATAGGTCGACGGCAACTTGAATTCGTCCGCGGCAGCGCGCTCGAAAAAGAGCAGGCGGTAGGAGAGTATGCCGGCGGCAGCCAGCGCCGTCCGAACCTCGTCGGGAACGGTGCCGAGATCCTCGCCAATGACCAAGCACCGATGGCGTTGGCTCTCAAGCGCGAGGATGCCCAACAGATCGGCAAATGGATACCGCACGTAGGCTCCCTCGTCGGCGTCCTTGCCGTCGGGAACCCAGAACAGGCGCATCAGCCCCATGACGTGATCGATGCGCAGCGCTCCGGCGTGGCGCATGTTGGCGCGCAGGGTGTCGATGTACGGCGCGTAGCCGCCAAGGCGCAGACGATCGGGGATCAGCGGCGGGAGGCCCCAGTTCTGGCCGCGCATGTTGAACTCGTCCGGCGGCGCGCCGACACTTGCGCCGAGCGCGAGCACGCCCTGATGGGTCCAGGCTTCCGCGCCGGCGCGGTCGATCGATACCGCAAGGTCGACGTACAATCCAACGCCAAGGCGCTGCGCGACGACTCGCGCGCGGACCGCGCCGAGCTGCAGATCGGCCTGCCACTGCAGATACTCGTAGTATTCGACGCGCTCGACGTGCTCGGTGGCGAAGCGTTCGACCGCGGAAGAGCTCGGGTCGCGAAAAGATTCGGGCCAGGCGGGCCAACCCCGGATCGCCGCATCCTGGGCAAAAAAATGTTCCTGGATCGCTTCGAACAAGCCATGCCGGCGCAGCGCTTCGCCACCTTGCGCGCAAAAGGTGCGGAACGCGTCGGCACGCTCGCTGCCGGGGGTGAGATGCTTCGTGCGAAAATGCGCGTACAGCATCTCGAGGGCCCGTAACTTGGCCTTGGCAACCCCGGCGTAGTCGACCAGCTCACCCTCGCGCAGGCGCCCAAGCGCGGCTTGAAACTCGGCCGACCGGGCGAGCGCTCCGGCGCTCTCGCACTCGACAAAATCGGCGATCGCCTCGACGTCCAGATAAAGAATGTTGAGGAACAGCCGGCTCGACGGACTGTAAGGGCTGGCGTGCGCCGGGTCACGCGGAAAGAGTGCGTGCAGCGGGTTCACGCCGACGACGTCGGCGCCTTTTGCCGCCCATAGCCCGACCAGCGTCGCGAGATCGGTGAAGTCGCCGATGCCCCAGTTACGCTCGGAGCGCACGCCATAAAGCTGCGCGGCAACGCCCCAGACCCTGCCACCATTCGCGAGTGCGGGCGGCGAAAAGCACGCGGCTGGCACGACGATGAGCAGCGTTTCGGCGATGATCGCGCTACCGGATTGCAACGCAAGGCGGTGATATCCGGGCGGCGGCAGCACGGGCAGGAGAAGCTCGCGCGCGATCAGGACTTCGCCGTCCAGCGTGGTGCGCTCGACGGCGGCGAATTCACGCGGTTCGAGATCGCCGCGGCGCTCGGCGCCCTGTTCCTCGTTGAGCCGCCAATGCAGCGGCGCCGCATCCCACGCCACGCGTAGATGAACGCGAAGCTTCGGTTGCGTTCGCTCGCGCGCGATCAGCACCGGTGAGACGATCTTGCGCCATGGCGCGGCGATGCCGGCAGCGAGGGAGTGTTCGACTTCGGCGTCGGTGGCCGCGGCGACGCCCATCGCCGCGAGCAGCGAGCGCAACGTCGTCTCGGCCACGACGTGCAGCTTGCCCCAAACATCGTGGTAGTCCAGCGCGACGCCGTGCAGCTCGGCCAGGCGCAAGAGCGCGCTCATGCGCGGCGCAGGGTCAATCGGACGGCGCCGGCCGGCAGCATTTCGTCGCCGGCTTCCAGCGCGACGGGATAACTCGCGTAGAGCGTCTGGCCCGCTTGCTGCACGATCGGATGCGAGCGGTGGGCGCCCACAAGCGGAAGCGTGCACCGGCCGCGGAGAGTTCGGCGCCGAACGGCATCGCATGACGACATCTCATCGCGGAGGCATCTGAACCGGTGTCACATCGCAGGACGGCGCGTGGATCCGACCCGCATCAGCAGCGCCAGCGATCGCCCCTCCAGGGGATACATCTTTTCGGCATCGAACATTCCGTCGGGAGCGAGGCCGTCCTCGCGGGCAGTGTCGACGATCGCATGCCACTGACCGTCGCCCTGAGGCGCGAGAGTATTTGCCGGCAGACGAAACGGCACCGAGTCGTGATGGGCATTGAATAGCACCACGAAGTCATCGTCGACGACCCGCTGCCCGCGAGCGTCGCTCTCCGCCAGCGCGCTTCCCGCCAGGTAGACGCCCAGGCAGCGTGCGAAATCCTGACTCCATTCGTCGGTGGTCATTTCCGAGCCGTCGGGCTTCAGCCATACAATATCCTTGGCCTCGCTGCCATGCAGCGGCCGGCCCTGAAAAAAGTGGCGCCGCCGGAACACCGGGTGCGTGCGCCGCAGGTGCACCATGCGGCGCACGAAGTCGCGCAGCTTCGAACGCTCGGGATCGAGCTCCCAGTCGAGCCAGGAGAGCGCGTTGTCCTGACAGTAGGCGTTGTTGTTGCCGTTTTGCGTGCGCCCGATTTCGTCGCCCGCGACCAGCATCGGCACGCCCTGCGACAAGAGCAGCGTGGCCAGCATGTTGCGCTTCTGACGTGCGCGCAAGGCCTTGACCGCCGGGTCGTCGGTCGGCCCCTCGACGCCACAGTTCCAGGACAGGTTGTTGTTGCTGCCGTCGCGGTTCTCTTCGAGGTTGGCTTCGTTGTGCTTTTCGTTGTACGACACGAGATCGTGCAGGGTGAAGCCGTCGTGCGCGGTAAGGAAGTTGATGCTGGCGTGCGGCAGCCGGCCGTGACGTCCGTAGAGGTCGCTCGATCCGGTCAGCCTCCGTGAAAACTCGCCGATCTGTCCGCCATCGCCTTTCCAGTAAGCGCGCATGGTGTCGCGATACTGGTCGTTCCACTCGGCCCATCCCGGCGGAAAATTGCCGACCTGATAGCCGCCCTCGCCTAAGTCCCACGGCTCGGCGATGAGCTTCACGCGCGAGAGCACGGGGTCCTGCCGCAGAATGTCGAAGAAGGCGCCGAGGCGGTTCACTTCGTGCAGCTCGCGCGCCAGTGACGAGGCGAGGTCGAAGCGAAAGCCGTCGACGTGCATTTCGGTGACCCAGTAGCGCAGCGAGTCCATCAATAGCTGCAACACGCGAGGATGCTGCATGTCGAGCGTGTTGCCGGTCCCCGTGTAATCGGTGTAGAAGCGCCTGGCGTCGTGCTGCAGCCGGTAATACGAGGCGTTGTCGATGCCGCGAAAGCACAGCGTCGGCCCCAGATGGTTGCCCTCGGCAGTATGGTTGTAGACAACGTCGAGAATGACCTCGAAGCCGGCCGAATGCAGCGTCTTCACCATGGTCTTGAACTCGTTGACCTTCCCCGACGCGGAATAGCGCGCGTCGGGCGCGAAGAATCCGAGGGTGTTGTAGCCCCAATAGTTGCGCAGACCCTGCTCGACCAGCCTGCGGTCGTCGACGAACGCGTGTACCGGCATCAACTCGATGGTGGTCACGCCGAGGCGCGTCAAATAGTCGATCACCGGCGCCGTCGCCAGGCCCGCGTAGGTGCCGCGCAACTGGGGCGGAAGGTCGGGATGCTGCATGGTGTAGCCGCGCACATGCAGCTCGTAGATCACCATTTCGTGCCACGGCACTTGCGGCCGGCGGTCGTCGCCCCAGGTGAACGCCGGATCGATCACCTTGCACTTGGGCATGCCGCCGGCGCTGTCGCGACGGTCGTAGGAAAGATCCTCGCGTCGATGACCCGGGGTATAGCCGAACAGGGCATCGCTCCAGCGCAATGCGCCGACGATCTGCATCGCGTACGGGTCGAGCAGCAGCTTGTGCGGATTGAAGCGACTGCCTTCGTCGGGACGGTAACGACCGTACACCCGGTAGCCGTAGAGCATCCCCGGCCGCGCTTCCGGCAGATAGCAATGCCATACCTGATCGGTGCGCTCGGAGAGCGCGATGCGCTGCAATTGGCGCCGGCCGGCATCATCGAAGATGCACAGCTCGACGCGCTCCGCGTTTTCGGAGAACAGCGCGAAGTTAACGCCTTCGCCGTCCCAGGTGGCGCCGCGCGGATCGGGGCGACCGGGCCATACTGCGGTGATGGGAGTCATCGGAAGGAAAAGAAAGCGACGACAGTTTCCGGGTCACGGCGCAGGGCGGCGATCGGGACGCCTCGGCTCG
>DAIQRF010000088.1:5865-7909 GCA_036786505.1 Casimicrobiaceae bacterium
GCCTTGGACCGCCGTGACCAGCGTTCGAGAAGCTCCGCCGCGCGTTTTTGGCCGCCGAGCCCGAAGGCGAGCGCAAGCGCGAGCGCGACCGCGGTGAGCAGGATCAGGAAAGTCTGGCGAATGATGTCGCCTAAGCCCAGGTGGTCGATCGCGACCATGGCCACGAAGACCACGATCGCGTACATCGCCAGTCGGCCGAAGAGCGCGGCGTCGGGCATGTCGAGGTTCTTGCAATACGCCGTCACCGACATGCCGATGAAGCGCGCGAAGTACGCGCCAAACGCGAGGATGACGATGGCGACGATCACCTTGGGCACGAACAGCACGACGCGCACAACAAGCTCGGTGACGGCGATCAGGCCCACGCTGTTCGACGCGATCATCAGCGCGGTCAGGATGGTGAGCCAGTAGATCAGCAGGCCGAGGATGTCGGTGGTGTCGGACTCGCCGCCGCCCTGCTTCAGAAAGGTATCGATACCCGCCTTTTCGGTGAGCACGTTGAAATTGATTGCGCGCAACGCCTTGACCACGGCGAAGCGCACCGCCTTGGCGATCAGCCAGCCGAGCAGCAGGATGACCAGCGCCAGCATCACTCGCGGAAAGAACTCGCCCACCTGCACCACGAACGCTTGCACAGGCTCCCACATCATGTCGATTCGATCCATCCTGACCTCCTGTCAATCCTGCGTGGATCTGCGGTTGAGCAGATCCAGAAGCCCGGCCAGGGGGACGTGCACCCAGTCCGGCCGGTTGTCCACTTCGTAGGCAAGCTCATGAAATGCTTTTTCCAGCAGGAACAAATCGAGCAAGCCGCGCATCTCGTCCCATGACGCGAAAAGGCCCGCGCGAGACGCGGTGTCGCGATACGCGTCCAGGAACGCAGCCTTCGCGACGGCCTCCCATGCTCGCGCGGGCGCCTGCAACGACGCCAGCGCGTCGGGCCGGTCGACCATCGCGTGCGAGATCGCCTGATGCAGCGCGTAGTTGAACGATCGCAGCATGCCGGCGACGTCCCTGAGCGCGGAGTGCTTCTGCCGCCGTTCAGCCAGCGGGCGTGCCGGTTCGCCCTCGAAATCGGTGATGACGAAATCGTTCTGGGTCAACAGCACCTGGCCCAGGTGATAGTCGCCGTGCAACCGCGTCTTGAACGCGCGCACGGCCGGCGGAGCACCGGCATCGATGCGTTTCAGGAGCTTGCTCCGCGCGGCAATCAGTTGCGCCGCCTCGGACTGCGTCGCGGCATCCAGCGTCGCGCGCCGTTGCTCCAGACGGTCGAGCGTTGCCGCTGCCACGTCGTGCGCGTGTCGCACCCACGCGCTCAAGTCGCGCGGCTCGATGGGCTCCGGATCGAACGCCGGATCGCCCGTCCGCTGTGCCAGGGCAGCATGCAGCTCCGCGGTGCGCTTGCCCAGCGTGCGGATGAGCGCGAGATAACCGCCGTGGATGTCGCCAGCAGCGCCGGAAGGCAGCACGCCGTCTCGATACTGCTCCAGAAACTGCTCGACGTAATTCAGCGTGTAGCCCCACGCGTCCCCCTGGTTGGCGACGAAGCCTTGCAGCAGCGCGAGCGTCGTTACCGCGCCATCGCCGGCAAGGTACTCGATGGCGCCTGCTACCGGAACGACGTGCGCGAAGTTCACCGTCTCCGCGAGGAAGCGGCCGATCTCCAGCTCGGGGCTGATGCCGGCATGAAGGCGCCGGTAGGCCTTGAGCAGCAGTCTCTCGCCGAGCACGAGCACGGTGTTGCTGCTCTGCGCGCCCGTGGAACGCACGGGTCCCGGCCATGCGGCGAGGTCGCTGCCGGCCAGCTCGGCAAAGGCGCGCGTACGCATGAAGCGTATGGTTCCGCGCGCGCAGCGGATGTCCTCGCCGGCGCCGATGGCGCCTGCCAGCGCGCGACAAAAGTCTTCGTCGGCGAATGCATCTGCGAGCACGCCGACGCGGCCCTGTTGCCGTACGCGGGCGATGGTCGCGTCCTGCACTGCGCGCATTCGTTCTTCGGGCGCGTCTTCCCAGACCAGCGTAAGGGGAAGCAGGTAGGTCT
>DAIQRF010000089.1:0-7882 GCA_036786505.1 Casimicrobiaceae bacterium
CCGCAGCACCGGTGGCTTCGCCCGCAGCACCGGTGGCTTCGCCCGCAGCACCGGTAGCTTCGCCTGCGGCTCCGGCGGCAGCCGTCGAGCCGACGCCGGCACCGACCTGACGCTCTCGCGGTGGAGGCCAACTCGGTGACGCTCGACGCGCGCTTGCAGTCGCGCGGCGCGCTGCGTTTCACGCCTGCCGGCGTGCCAGCGCTCGATTTCGAGCTCGCGCACGAATCGATGCAAGTCGAGGCGGGCAGCGAACGCCGGGTTGCATGCGAGCTCGCTGCGGTCGCCTTGGGTCCGGTGGCACGGAAAATCGCCGCCGTTGCACCTGGTGCCCAGATCCGATGCACCGGCTTTCTTGCTCGCCGCTACCGCACCGGCATCACCGTGGCGTTGCACGTAAACGAATGCGATCTGAAGTCAGAAACCAAGGAAGGAAACTGAGATGCCCCGTCCCATGGGAAGAAACGCCAAAGGCAAGGGTAAAGGTAAGGATGGCAAGAAGCGCGAACGCGGCAACAACCTGTTCAAGCGCAAGAAGTTCTGCCGCTTTACCGCCGAGGGTGTCAAGCAAATCGACTACAAGGACATCGACATCCTGAAAGATTTTGTGCAGGAAAACGGCAAGATCATGCCGGCCCGGATTACCGGTACCAAGGCTCGCTATCAGCGGCAGCTCTCGACCGCGATCAAGCGCGCACGTTACCTCGCGTTGCTGCCGTACACCGATTTGCACTGACAGGAGCAGCCATGCAGGTCATATTGCTGGAAAAGGTCGTTAACGTCGGTGACCTCGGCGAAGTGGTCAAGGTCAGGCAGGGCTACGCTCGGAATTTCCTGATCCCGCAAGGCAAGGCCAAGCGCGCGACGCCGGAGAATCTCAAGCTGCTGGAAGAAAAGCGCAGTGAGCTGGAAAATGCCGCCGGGGAAAAACTGGCGAAAGCGCAGGCGCAGGCCGACAAGCTCGAAGGCGTGACGATACAGGTCACGCAGAAAGCGGGTGTCGACGGCCGGCTGTTTGGCTCGGTGACCAATGTCGACATCGTCGACGCGCTGCAAGGGCTCGGCCACACCGTCGAAAAGTCCATGGTTCGTATGCCGGAAGGACCGCTGAAGCACGTAGGAGATTTCCCGTTGACCATCGCGTTGCACACCGACGTTGCGGCGCACATCATGGTCAGCGTGCTGGGCGCTACCACCGGCAATCAGGCTGCTTAACGGTAACGGCTCACGTTACGGGCAGTGGGCGAACGCGCAAGGGGGCCGGCAACGGCCCCTTTGCATTCGCCGCGGCCATCCCCCACACCGTCATTTCCGCGGAAGCGGGAATCCATTTCGGTAAATCCTCGGTAGATCGCGGACGTGCGGACCGGGTATTTGCGTTATCGTAACGGCCAGTGGTTACGGAGGAGACTCGACATGGAGGCATTTCGCCAATTCTTTGACACTGCGTCGTCGACGTTCACCTATTTGCTCGTTGATCCGGTGATGCGCACCGCGGTGATCATCGATCCGGTCGACACGTACCTCGACGATTACCTCGACGTGATCGCGCGTGAAGGCCTTACGCTCGCTTACGTGCTGGAGACGCATGCGCACGCCGATCACGTGACCTCCGCCGGGCGGCTATGCCAGAGCACCGGAGCGAAAGCCGCCGCACCGGTGCATTGCGCCATCTTGCCCGCTGATATTCAGCTCGAGGATGGCGCCGAGATTCGATTCGGTGGCGAGCTCATCCGCGCGATCCATACCCCCGGCCATACGGCGGGTTCGATGTCGTACCTTTGGCGCGATCGGGTCTTCACCGGCGACACATTGCTCATCGGTGGCTGCGGGCGCACCGATTTTCAGGACGGTGACGCCGGCACGCTCTACGACAGCATCACCCGCAGGCTGTTCATGCTCCCGAGCGGGACGATCGTATGCCCGGCACACGACTACCACGGCCGCACCATGTCGACGATCGGCGAGGAGCAGCGCACTAACCCGCGTCTTGCCGGAAAGAGCCGCGCGGATTTCATCCGTATCATGGAAGCGCTGCATCTGCCGAAACCGGAGGCGATCGATGCCACGGTGGCCTCGAACCGGCGACTTGGACTCGATGTGCAGCAGGCATAGCGCGCGTTTCGACCTGCTAAGATGCAATTGCAGTCCGTCTCTACGTTCCCTCGCATGCCCAACGATACCCAGATCGAAGCTCTGAAAGTTCCGCCGCATTCGATGGAAGCGGAACAGTCGGTGCTCGGCGGCTTGCTGCTCGACAACGGCGCCGCGGACCGGATCGCCGACTTCCTGAGCGGAGATCACTTCTACAGCGACGCCCATCGACTGCTCTACAACGCGATCATGCAGCTCATCGCCGACAACAAGCCGGCCGACGTGGTGACCGTCGCCGAAGCGCTGGGATCGATCAACAAGCTGGACTACGTCGGCGGCATGAGCTATCTCGCGGCGCTGGTCGAGAACGTTCCCACCGCCGCCAATATCCGCCGCTACGCGGAGATCGTGCATGAGCGCGCGATATTGCGACGGCTCGCCGCTGCCGGCGGAGAGATCGCGGAAAGCGCGTTTCATCCGCTCGGCCGCAGCGTGCGGGAGATCCTCGATCAGGCGGAAACCAAGGTTTTCGAGATCGCCGAGCATGGCGCCCGCGGACAGCAGGGCTTTCAGGATATCCGCCCGCTGCTGACGCAAGTCGTGGAGCGGATCGAGTTTCTGTACAACCGCGACAATCCTTCCGACGTCACCGGCATCGCGACGGGATTCACCGATCTGGACCGCATGACCTCGGGGCTCCAGGAGGGCGACCTGATCGTCATCGCCGGCCGCCCCAGCATGGGCAAGACCTCGCTGGCGCTGAATATCGCCGAGCACATCGCGCTGGTGCTGAAGATGCCGGTAGCGATTTTCAGCATGGAAATGGGCGCAACGCAGCTCGCCATGCGGCTCATGGGCTCGGTCGGCCGGCTGGACCAGCAGAAGATTCGCACCGGCCGCTTGACCAACGACGACTGGGAGCGCCTCTCCGGTGCGCTGGGCAAGCTCAACGACGCGCCGATACACATCGACGAGACGCCGGCGCTGAACGCGCTGGAGTTGCGCGCGCGCGCCCGCCGTCTCGCCCGCCAATATGGCGGCAAGCTCGGCGCGATTGTCGTCGATTACCTGCAGCTGATGGAGGCAGTCAGCGATGGAGAAAACCGCGCCACGGAAATTTCCGAAATCTCGCGCTCGATGAAGGCGCTTGCCAAGGAGCTCAAGGTGCCGGTTCTCGCGTTGTCGCAACTGAATCGCAGCCTGGAGCAGCGTCCGAACAAGCGTCCGGTGATGTCCGACCTTCGCGAATCGGGGGCAATCGAACAGGATGCGGACGTGATCCTGTTTATCTACCGCGACGAAGTCTATAACCAGGACACGCAGGAAAAGGGCGTGGCCGAGATCATCATCGGCAAGCAGCGCAACGGACCGATTGGCGTCGTGCGCCTTGCATTCCTGGGTGAAAATACGCGGTTCGAGAATCTCGCGATGGCGGGGACCTACTGAAGCATGGCGACTGTCGGTCGCAACAGCGCATGTCCGTGCGGTAGCGGGAAGCGGTATAAAGAGTGTCATGGAACTTTGGGTGCTGACGTCGCGACGCCACGCCAGCCGGCGGCGATATCGGGCGTTTCGGCGGACCCGCTGCGCGAGGCTGCAGGGCATCTCGCCGGTGGCGACCCGACGTTCGCCGAACAGCTCTGTCGCCAGGCGCTTGAGGTCACGCCAAATCATCCGGAGGCCTTGCGGCTCCTTGGTCGCTGCGCTTTCGAGCGGGGCGACGGCGCGGACGCGCTGCTCAGGCTCATTGCGGCGGCCAAGGGGATGCAAGTCATCCCCCTCAGTTCTTCCGGGCAACACGCCGTTTGGACAGATCTCAATTTCATGTTTGCGCAGGCGCTGTCCGGGATGGACAGCGAGTTTGCAGTGTCGAAGCGTACCGATTACGGCATCTGGCAAGCAGGCTTGCTCGAACAGCAACGCGACGGCATGCCGTTGGTCAGCATCATCCTCGTCAGCCTGCATTCAATGTCTTGGATCCGGGAGGCTCTGCAGTCGGTGTACTGCCAGACCTATCCAAGGATCGAGTTGGTCGTCGTTTCCGGAGACACGGACCCACAGGGCTCGGCGAGCATCGCCGATATGCTCCAGGGCTGCCCGTTCCCGCACCGCATGTTGGCGCTGCCGGGCGCAAACGAACCGTCGATGATCAACGCCGGCGTACGCGCTTCAATGGGCCAATTCGTCAATGTGCTTGACGCGCAGGATCGGTTAAGCGAAACCCGTGTTGCAGCCATGGTGCGCGACGTGGCTAGTCGTGGGCTGGCGTGGGGGTTCAGCAACGTCGACTTCATCGATGACGCGGATCAGTCGATCGATGCCAAGCACGAACCGGCGATCAGCCGCTGGACAGAGCCGCTTAGCGGCATCGCTGAAGCCGACACGGTCGGTTATTCGCTGGTCCATCAAGTTTTCGTCGCGGTGGCAGTCGGCAATCTTTTCTTCAGCCGGCAACTCTTCGACCGAATTGGCGGTTTCGGGGATCTGGCTCACGTGTACGCATGGGACTTCAGCTTGCGTGCCGTGCGGTTGGAGGAGCCCGCGTTCGTGCCGACGGCCGAATATCGGCGTCGCGTCGCGACCCCCCCGGATACTTCGACGCTACTGCAACAGGAGCAGGAAGCCGCTCAAATTGCCATGTTCAGGGAGTTTTACGCCAAGGCTTGCGACGGGGCCGCGCCTCGCAATCCCTATGCGCCGTCGCTACACAACTGGCGGATGCGGTTTCTCAAGACGCCTTTTCAGGTCGGTCATGTACTCGCCTTCCCGCTCGAACGCCTCGAAGCACTGGCCGAACAAATTGCAGAACGCCGAGCTGCCACGGCAAGTACCGGGGCTCTCCCCGGCGTCAATCTCATCGGGTTCGCGTTTGGAGAATTTGGCCTCGCCGAGAATCTGCGCGCGTTGGCAAAGGCGTGCCAGGTGGGCGGCATACCGTTCGTTGTGCGGGACGTGGATATGCGACTGAAAACCCGCCAGGCAGATCGCACTCTGGGTCCATACATTGCCGATGAGTTGCGGCATGCCTGTTCGGTCTTTTGCCTCAACCCCGACATGTTGAAGCCGGTTCGCCATCTGATGAAGTCAGGCACCGCCATGCATAGATACAACGTAGGGTTTTGGTTCTGGGAGCTCGAGCAGATCCCGAGGGATTGGGCGTCCGCCTTCGAAGCGATCGATGAAGTCTGGGTCGCCACGGACTTCATCCGCGACGCGATGCGGTCCGTGACATCGAAACCGGTGATCAAGGTGCCGACACCGATCGAAGTGAACCTTTCACGGTCCTACAACCGCGCGGAGTTTGCGCTTCCAGAAGACCGGTTCCTTTTCCTCCTCAGTTTTGATTTCAACTCTTTCGTCATGAGGAAGAATCCGGAGGGAGCCATCGCGGCCTTCAAATCCGCCTTCCCCGACGCACACCGGGACGTAGGGCTCGTCATCAAGACGATTAACGGCACCAACCGCCCCGAAAAGTTGCGTGAGATTCAGGAGATTGTTGGTGGGGACGATCGCATCATCGTCACCGATGCATTCCTCAGCCGAGACCAGGTTTTTGGTCTGGAGAGCGTGGTCGATGCCTACGTTTCGCTGCACCGCGCCGAGGGCCTGGGCCTGGGCCTGGCCGAGTCGATGTACCTCGGCAAGCCCGTGATCGGTACCGCGTATTCTGGAAATCTCGAGTTCATGGATGCCGACAACAGCTGCCTCGTCGATTACCGGCTCATCCCGATTCGGAAGGGCGAGTACCTTTATGATGACGAGCGGTTTCGTTGGGCAGACCCGGATCTTGTGCAAGCCTCGCACTGGATGGCGCGGCTGGTCGATGACGTGGAATTCAGGACACGGATCGCGCAGCGCGGCCAGCGTGACATCCGAGGCCGATTTACGCACGCCAATGCGGCGGCATTGATGCGCGGACGGCTCAACGAACTGGGACTGCTTTAGCCTCACGAATAGAACCATGGCCTTTATTTCATATGCGCAGAATTACGAAGACGTGATGTTGTGGCGTGCGCTCAAGGACGTGCCGCAAGGGTTCTATATTGATGTCGGCGCCCAGGATCCCGACGTCGACTCCGTAACTCGCGCCTTTTATGAGCGTGGCTGGTCCGGCATCAATATCGAGCCCGTGACGAAGTACCACGAATTGCTGTGCCGGGCTCGGCCACGTGACATCAACCTGTGTGTGGCTGTTGGCGTGGAGGAGACGGAGGGTGAGTTTTTCGAGATTCCGGACACGGGCCTGTCGACGCTCGACCCGCAGATAGCCGCCAGGCACCATGACGCTGGCTGGACGGCATCACGGCGCCGCGTGGTGCAAAGGCGGCTTGCGGACATCTGGAGCGAGTGCGTCAAAGGTCAAGTCCACTTTCTAAAGATCGACGCCGAGGGTTCGGAAGCCGAGGTCCTGCAAGGCGCCGGGCTCTCCCAGCGTCGACCATGGATCGTCGTCGTCGAGGCGGTCGCTCCGTTGACGCAGGCTTCGGAGCACGAGAAGTGGGAACGGTTGATCACCGATGCTGGCTATGCATTTGTCTATTTCGACGGGTTGAATCGTTTCTATCTCGCGCGCGAGAAGGCGGAGCTCAAACCTCGCTTCGCGGTACCGCCTAATTTCTTCGATGACTTCGTGCGTGTCGGCGAGTCGCAGGCGTTGCAGGAAGTCGCAGCCTTGCGGCAGAGGGTTCTTCAGCCTGCGCCAACCGGCGACCTTGCGTCGCGGCTAAACCGCATCGACATGACGATCCAGGGCATGGCGTCGAGCTTGCAGGCGCTTACGCAGCGACTTGGCGCAGAGCAGGACATTCTGTTCTCGCAAGTCGCCTATCTCGGAGATCATCGAGCGCTGACCTACCTCCGATCGGGGCAGAAGATTTTCGTCGATACGCGCAGCGTGGATATCGGGACCCACTTGATGTTCGGCGGCTGGTGGGAGTCGAATTACGCGGCCGCATTCTGCAATCTTCTCAAGCCAGGCGATGTCGTGCTGGACATCGGCGCAAACCATGGTTTCTATTCGCTCATCGCCGCGCCGCGTATTTCACCTGGCGGCCACGTCTATGCCTTTGAGCCGAGCAAAAACTTCTATGAGCTGATCATGGCATCGGTGAGCGTCAACGGTCTTGGCGACATCGTCTCGGTGGCCAACCTCGCCTTGGGTGACTCGGACGGTGATGTGACGTTGACGTTCGATCGGCATTGGTCGGGCGCTGCCCACGTCGAGACGGGTCGGGCGTACGGGACAAATGCAGATACCGCGACCGGACTCGAGCGTGAAACGGTGAAGTGCGTATCGCTGGACAACTATCTTGGCGGAAAGCTCGACAAGGTCGACGTCATCAAGATGGACATCGAGGGCGCCGAAGGTCTCGCCTTGAAGGGCATGTCCAAGTTTATCGATCGCTCGCGAAACCTCAAGATGATGATCGAGTTCTGTCCGAACATGATGGCCAGGTTTGAGTGCGATGCGAACTTTGTAGTGCAGTTCCTGGAATCGCGAGGCTTCATGTGTTGGGAGGTGGGCGTCGATGGCGGCCTATTACCTACCCGGTGGCAGAAGCTTGTGCAGGACCCGGATGCCATTCGGAATGTGATTGTCTCGCGGCAAGGGCTCGGATGAGGCGCAGCCGTCATTGCTTGCATGTCTCGCCGTCCGCACGGCCCCCTGCCCGGCGTCCCGCTGCGAAAGTATTATGCGTAGGAAACTAAATGCGGGACCGAAAGCCGGAACCACCCTGCCTGACCCTTTACCTGGGGCGGCGAGATCGTCACCGTCGGTTGAGGGAACGCG
>DAIQRF010000090.1:0-7875 GCA_036786505.1 Casimicrobiaceae bacterium
CGGCCGCGCATCGGCCAATAAGCGCCGCGAACTATCGAGCGAATTTCTGACTCAGCACACTAGGCCGCGGCCTTGGCGCTTTTCGAGCCTTTCGTGGACTTCGTTTCTTTGCCGACTCTGGCCGTTCTGGGGGGCTTGGCGGCCTTCGGTGGCTTGGCGGCTTTTGCGGGCTTGGTGGCTTTCGCGCCTTTGGTACCCGCCGCTTCCTTGCTTCCGGCGGTATCGTGTTCCGTCGCAGCACCGGGTTCCGGCCGATCCATCAGCTCGACGAGCGCCATCGGTGCGTTGTCGCCGATACGAAATCCAAATTTCAGAATGCGCAAATATCCACCGGGTCGCGCGCCGTAGCGAGGGCCAAGCTCGTCGAACAACTTGGTCACGACATCGCGGTCGCGTAACCGATCGAACGCCAGCCGCCGGTTGGCAAGCGTTGGCTTCTTGCCGAGCGTGATCAGTGGCTCGGCGACACGGCGCAGTTCTTTCGCTTTCGGCAGCGTCGTCTTGATGACCTCGTGCGTCAGCAGCGAGTTGGTCATGTTCCGCAGCATCGCCAGACGATGGCTGCTGGTGCGATTGAGCTTACGCAATCCGTGACGGTGACGCATGATATTTTCCTTACGGCCGGTCCAGATTAGCCGGGGGCCAGTTCTCCAGCTTCATCCCCAGCGACAATCCGCGCGTGGCCAGCACTTCCTTGATTTCGTTGAGCGACTTGCGGCCGAGATTGGGCGTCTTGAGCAATTCAGTCTCGGTGCGCTGAATAAGGTCGCCAATGTAATAGATATTCTCCGCCTTGAGACAATTGGCCGAGCGCACCGTCAGCTCGAGGTCGTCGACCGGGCGCAGCAGGATCGGATCGACCTGCGGCATCGAGCGCTGCTCGGTGGGCGCTTCGGTGCCCTTGAGATCGGCGAAAACGCCAAGCTGCTCGACCAGAATGCTCGCCGCGTAGCGGATCGCCTGTTCGGGCTCGATCACACCGTTGGTTTCGATGTCCATCACCAGCTTGTCCAGGTCGGTTCTCTGCTCGACACGAGCGCTCTCGACCGAATAGCTGACGCGGCGCACCGGCGAGAACGAAGCATCGAGCAGGATGTTGCCGATGCTGCGGCCGCCGTCCGGCTTGATGCGCACCGTCGCCGGCTGATAGCCGCGTCCCTTCTCGACCTTGATTTCCATCTCGATCTTGCCGCCCGCGGTAAGGTGGGCGATCAAATGCTCCGGATTGATGATCTCGACATCGTGATTCGGCTCGATGTCGGCGGCCGTCACCGGGCCCTCACCGGTCTTGGCAAGCTTCAAGGTGACGTGGTCGCGGTTGTGCAGCTTGAGCACCACACCCTTGAGATTGAGAAGCACATCGACGACGTCCTCCTGCACGCCATCGAGTGCGGAATACTCGTGCAACACGCCGGTAATCTTCACTTCGGTCGGCGCATAGCCGGGCATCGACGAAAGAAGAACACGGCGAAGCGCGTTACCAAGAGTGTGGCCGTAGCCACGCTCGAACGGCTCCATCACCACCTTGGCGTGGAATGGCGACGTGCTTTGCACGTCGATGATGCGCGGTTTCAAGAAAGCGTTGCTCTGCATACGGAGTCCTTAAAGCGAAACCCGGTCAAAACTCTGGCGAAGCCCTGGGAAAAAGCGCGCCAGTTACTTAGAGTAGAGCTCGACGACGAGGCTTTCGTTGATGTCCTGACCAAATTCCGAACGGTCGGGCGCACCCTTGAACATGCCCGTCATCTTGGCGACGTCGACCTGGACCCACGACGGAAAGCCGATCTTCTCGGCGAGCTGCAGCGCGTCGACGATGCGCAGCTGAGTCTTTGCGCCGTCCTTGACGGCGATCGCGTCGCCGGCCTTCACCAGCGCAGACGGAATGTTGACGACCTTGCCGTTGATCGTCACTGCACGGTGCGACACGAGCTGGCGCGCTTCGGCGCGAGTCGAGCCAAATCCCATGCGGTAGACGACGTTATCCAGCCGCGATTCGAGCAGCTGCAGCAGGTTCGATCCGGTCGAACCCTTGTGCTGCGCGGCCATCGTGAAATAGCGGCGGAACTGCCGCTCGAGGATGCCGTAGGTCCGGCGCAACTTCTGCTTCTCGCGCAGCTGATTGCCGTAGTCGGACTGGCGCATGCCGGACTTCACGCCATGCTGCCCGGGCTTGGAATCGAGCTTGCACTTGGAGTCGAGCGATCGACGCGCGCTTTTCAGGAAAAGGTCGGTTCCTTCCCGTCGCGCCAGCTTGCATTTTGGTCCGGTGTATCGAGCCATCTTAATCTCCCGGTCGAAAGTAAAAACCTACTTTCGACCGATTTGGTTACCTGAGAATCGCAGGCAGAGCCTGACGATTCTCAGCGGAAAATCTCGAACGAAAACCCGAGCGCTAGATCCTGCGGCGCTTCGGCGGCCGGCAGCCGTTGTGCGGGACCGGTGTCACGTCCGAAATGCTGCTTATCTTGAGTCCAAGCGCATTCAAGGCGCGTACCGCCGACTCACGGCCGGGTCCCGGGCCCTTGATCCGTACCTCGAGGTTCTTGACCCCGCATTCCTGCGCCGCCTTGCCCGCCGATTCGGCAGCAACCTGCGCCGCGAACGGCGTCGACTTGCGCGAGCCCTTGAAGCCAGCGCCGCCCGACGTCGCCCAGGACAACGCGTTGCCCTGGCGATCGGTGATGGTGATGATCGTGTTGTTGAACGACGCGTGGATATGCGCAATGCCTTCAGAAATGTTCTTCTTGACCTTCTTGCGCGTCCGCGTTGCGGTCTTGGTCGGTGCCTGTGCCATTCGTTATGTCCTCAATCCTTGATCGGTGGCTTCAAGCTACTTGGCCGCCGGCTTGGCGGTGGCGGGGCTGGCCGGCTTGGCGGTGGCGGGGCTGGCCGGCTTGGCGGATCCGCGCGACGCTGTCGCCTGCCGCGCCTTCTTCGGTCCCTTGCGTGTCCGCGCGTTGGTGCGTGTGCGCTGACCGCGGACCGGCAATCCCTTGCGGTGGCGCACGCCTCGGTAGCAGCCGAGGTCCATGAGCCGCTTGATGCTCATGGTCACCTCGCGGCGGAGATCGCCCTCGACCGTGTACCTGCCGACGAGCTCGCGCAACTTGTCCATCTGCGCGTCGGACAGATCCTTGATCTTGGCCGCATGGCCGACACCCGCGGCCATGCAGATCATGCGCGCGCGCGCGCGCCCGATGCCGTAAATCGCGGTCAGCGCGATTTCCGCATGCTGGTGATTCGGAATGTTGACGCCTGCAATACGGGCCATATGCTTAACCTATCGTTCGTTTCCGTTAGCCTTGCCGCTGCTTGTGGCGCGGATCCGTGCAAATCACTCGCACGACACCGTGGCGCCGGACAATCTTGCAATTGCGGCAAATCTTCTTGACTGAAGCCAATACTTTCATCGCTCTTCCTTTCGCTTCGGCCTTAGGTTCCACTTCGGTCCACCTTCGGCCCTACTTCGCGCGGAAAATGATCCGCGCCCGGGACAGGTCGTACGGCGTCAGGTCCACCGTCACCTTGTCGCCCGGCAAAATCTTGATGTAGTGCATCCGCATCTTCCCGGAGATGTGGCCAAGCACTACGTGCCCGTTCTCCAGCTTCACCCGGAACGTCGCGTTGGGCAGCGTCTCCAGGACTTCTCCCTGCATCTGTATCGTTTCTTCTTTCGCCATCAGCGCGTCGGTAATCCGCCCTTGAAGTTCGCCTTCTTGAGCAGGCTCTCGTACTGCTGCGACATCACATACGCCTGCACCTGAGTCATGAAGTCCATGGTCACAACCACGATGATCAGGAGCGAAGTCCCGCCGAAGTAGAACGGCACATTCTTCCAGGCGATGAGAAAGTTCGGAATGAAGCAGACCACCACCAGATAGATCGAGCCGAGCAGCGTCAAACGCAAGGTTATTTTCTCGATGTACTTCGCGGTCTGGTCGCCGGGCCGGTACCCGGGAATGAACGCGCCGCTCTTCTTGAGATTCTCCGCGGTCTCCTTCGGGTTGTACTGCAGCGCCGTGTAGAAGAAGCAGAAAAATATGATCGCGGCCGCGTACAGTATCTCGTGCACCGGCTGGCCGGGGGCAAGCGTCGCCGCCAAGTCGCGTAGCCAAATGGTGTTCTCACCCGAGCCGAACCACTGCGCCAGGGTTGCGGGAAAGAGAATGATCGACGAAGCAAAAATCGGCGGAATCACGCCGGCCATGTTGAGCTTGAGCGGAAGAAACGATTGCTGTCCTGCGTAGACCTTGTTGCCGACCTGGCGCTTGGCGTAGTTCACCTGAATCTTGCGCAGCGCCCGCTCGACATACACCACGAACGCCGTCACGGCGACCACCAGCGCGACGATACCCAGCACCAGCGGAATGGAATACGCGCCCGTGTTGAGCTGCTCCAGCGTCTGGCCGATGGCGCGCGGCAGACCGGCGGCGATGCCGGCAAAGATGATCAGTGAGATCCCGTTGCCGAGCCCGCGCTCGGTGATCTGCTCGCCCAGCCACATCAGGAACATCGTCCCAGTCACTAGGGTGATCGCCGACAGGAAGCGGAAGGCGACACCCGGGTCGACCACCAATCCGGCCTGTGCTTCCAGCGCAATCGAGATCCCAAGCCCCTGAAAGAATGCGAGTCCCAGGGTCGCGTAGCGCGTGTACTGCGTGATCTTGCGGCGGCCGGCTTCGCCCTCTTTTTTGAGCGCTTCCAGGGTGGGGACGACCACCGTGGACAACTGCATGATGATCGACGCCGAGATGTAGGGCATGATCCCCAGCGCAAAGATCGAAAACCGGGAAAGCGCGCCGCCGGAAAATACATTGAACAGACCGAGGATGCCGCCCTGCTGCGACTTGAATAATTCGTCCAGCACCGACGCGTTGATCCCCGGCACGGGGATGTGCGTTCCGATGCGATAGACGACGAGCGCGCCGAGCAGAAACAGCAGACGCTTTTTCAGGTCTGCGTATCGATTGCCGCTCTTTTGCGCGGGATTGATGGTAGCCAAAATATTCCCTGTGTTCGGTGCTTAGGTCCGCGTAGTTCTCTGGCTTAGGCGATGCTGCCGCCGGCGGCTTCGATCGCCGCGCGGGCGCCCTTGGTCGCCAGCACGCCCGTCAGCTTCACGGCTTTGTTGATCTCGCCGGTCTTGATCACCTTCACCGTCTTGGCGCCTGGTGGCACAAGCCCTGCCGCCTTGAGCGCCAGAAGATCGATGTCCGCGACCGGAACCTTGACCAGGTCGGACAGCCGCACCTCGGCAGAATCAGCGTGGGTACGCGAAATGAATCCGCGCTTGGGCAGACGGCGCTGAAGCGGCATCTGCCCGCCTTCGAAGCCGACCTTGTGAAAGCCGCCCGAGCGCGATTTCTGCCCCTTGTGGCCGCGGCCCGCGGTCTTGCCCAGTCCCGAGCCGATGCCGCGGCCGACACGGCGCCTGGCCTTCTTGCTTCCGGCCGCAGGCTTGATGGTATTCATCCGCATCGTCGTATCCTCATTCCCTGCTTGCTTCCCACTCATTTGCCACTCGGGCCATTCGCCTCGGCGACGCGAAGCATGTAAGCGACTTTGTTGATCATGCCGCGCGTCTGTGGCGTGTCCTCCAGCTCGACCGTATGGTTGCGCCATTTCAGACCGAGCCCGCGCACAGTGTCGCGATGGTCCGGCTTCTTCCCCATCAGCCCGCGCACCAGGGTGACCTGTATTCTTCCCATTTTCTTTTCCGCCGCCATGCCTAGCCTTCCGTCAGCTGCTCGACCGTCAACCCGCGCTTGGCGGCGATCTCCGCCGGCGAGTTGCAGTGCTCGAGCGCATTCAACGTCGCGCGCACAATGTTGTACGGGTTGGTCGAGCCATGGCATTTAGCGAGGATGTTGGTCACGCCGACCACATTGAACACCGCCCGCATCGGGCCGCCGGCGATAATCCCGGTTCCTTCCGACGCCGGTTGCATGAAAACCTTGGTCGCGCCGTGACGTCCCTGGACGGCGTGATGCAGTGATCCGTTCTTCAGGTGCACCTTGATCATCCTGCGCCGCGCTTCTTCCATCGCCTTTTGCACCGCGACCGGAACTTCCTTGGCCTTGCCCTTGCCGATGCCGACGCGGCCATCGCCGTCGCCGACGACCGTCAGCGCCGCGAAGGCGAGAATGCGCCCGCCCTTCACCACCTTGGTGACGCGGTTGATAGCGATCATCTTTTCGCGCAGGCCGTCGCCGCGATCGTCCTGTTGTTGCCTGCCTTGCTGCCTGCCCATTGGCTTTGCCATTTTCGTTCCCGTTTGTCTCGTGTAGCGTTAGAACTTCAAGCCGCCCTCGCGGGCAGCGTCGGCCAGCGCCTTCACGCGACCGTGATACTTGAATCCGGAACGGTCGAATGCAACCGCGTCGATACCCAGCTTCTTCGCTCGTTCCGCAATGCGTTTCCCGACTACGGCCGCGGCGGCTTTGTTGCCGCCGTTCTTGAGGTCCTTCCGGACCTCGCCCTCGAGCGTCGACGCGCTGGTCAGGATCCTGTCGCCGGACGGAGCGACGATCTGCGCGTAGATGTGGCAGTTCGACCGGCTGACAACCAGCCGGTTGGCGCGCTGCTCGGCGATGCGCGCCCGGGTTTTGCGGGCGCGGCGGACACGAGCTTGCTTCTTGTTCATCGCTCAGACCCCTGTTCTTTCCAGCTTTTCCTGTCTTGAATCGTCGGGCCTCATTTGGCAAATAAGCTGCGATTCAAGAGTGACTGTTCCGGCCAAAAGTAGGTTTTCACCTTTGGACGATTATTTACTTTTTCTTGGTCTCTTTGATCACGACCCGTTCGCCGACGTAACGGACACCCTTGCCCTTGTATGGCTCGGGCGGACGGTAGGCGCGAATCTCGGCCGCGACCTGCCCGACCTGCTGCTTGTCGATGCCCCTGATCACGATCTCCGTCTGCAGCGGCGTTTCGACCTTCACGCCTTTGGGCATCCTGTGCACGACCGGATGCGAAAAGCCCAACGACAGATTGAGCTTGTCGCCCGCCGCCTGTGCACGATATCCGACGCCGACCAGCGCGAGCTTCTTTTCGTAGCCGTCGGTCACGCCCTTGACCATGTTGGCGACCAGCGCGCGCAAGGTGCCGTGCATCGCGCTCGCCTCCGCGTTGTCCGCCTTGAACACCAGCGTGTCGCCGTCCTTCTGAACGGTGATCGCGGTGCCGAACTGGCGCGACAGCGTTCCGAGCGGACCCTTGACCGAGATTTCGCCCGGGCCGACATTCACTTCGACCTTCGGCGGCAGCTTGATCGGATTGTTGCCTATGCGGGACATGTTCTTCTCTCCGTCACGCGACGATGCACAGCACTTCACCGCCGACGCCGGTGGCGCGTGCCTTGCGATCGGTCATGACGCCGTGAGAGGTCGAGACGATGGCGATGCCCAGTCCGTTCATCACCCGCGGGATATCGTCCTTGCCTTTGTAGATGCGCAAGCCCGGCTTCGACACTCGCTCGATTTTTTCGATCACCGGCCGGCCCGCATAGTACTTCAGCGCGATCTCCAGCTGCGGCTTGGCTTCGTCGCCCACGACGGCGAAACCTTCGATGTAGCCCTCGTCCTTGAGCACCTTGGCGATCGCCAATTTGACTTTGGATGTGGGCATCTGCGCCGTGGCCTTTTCCGCGAGCTGCGCATTGCGGATGCGCGTCAGCATGTCGGCGATCGGATCAGTCATGCTCATGTGTCACCTCAACTCAGTTGCCACGTCGGTTGCCACGTCACTCGACATCGCGCTGGCGAAAACGGCGCGCATTACCAGCTGGCCTTGACCACGCCGGGAATCTCGCCGCGCATCGCGATCTCGCGCAGCTTGTTGCGCCCCAGGCCGAACTTGCTGTAGACACCGCGAGGG
>DAIQRF010000091.1:0-7864 GCA_036786505.1 Casimicrobiaceae bacterium
AGTGACGCAAGCATGCAGCCGAGGAGGATGCGACAAGGTTTCATGAATGGGTCTCCCCCAACCTTTGTTCGCCGCTCGCTGGGCTCTGGGTGCACGGCACGACAGGGTAATAAGGCTCGCGCGCGCCTATCGTTCGTTGACTGTTCTGCGCGGGCTGACGGTCATTAACAACGACGTCATTGTCGGCGTGGGTCGGGCCCCAGTCAAGGGTTGTGTGGGTGCCAGTGCTCGCGTCGACGGGTCAACAGAAATTCCCAGGTTGTGGCGGTTCCATTTGGCAGTGATGTTGCTGGCAGTGATGTTGCTGGCAGTGGTGTTGCTGGCGGTGATGTTGCGCAACGCCAGCCAAATTAGTTTGGTGGCCGCCTCGTCGTTTGGAAAATACTAGGGGTGGCATACCGCGCCGCGAGCTGATATGAGCTCAAGCCTACCCGCGTCCGTACGCTATAATCGAGGGTTCGTATTCCGGGTGCATCTCCTCCCATGTTGAGAGCTGAACGGCTCGCCGCACAGCGCGGCGGCGTCACGTTGTTCGCGAACGTAGAATTTGCATTGGGTTCCGGAGAGGCGCTGGTGGTGACCGGCGCCAACGGCAGTGGCAAGACGACCTTGTTGCGCATGGTGGCAGGACTGACGCAGCCAACCCTCGGCCACCTGTCGTGGCAGGGCACGCCCGTCGCTGCGTTCGACCACGCTCTCAGAGCGGCAACACTGTATATCGGACACGCCGCCGCCCTCAAAGACGAATTCACCGCCGAGGAGAACCTTCTTTCGCTCGCCGCGTTGCACGGTCCCGCACCGGACCGCGAGGTGGTGCAAGAGGCGCTTGCGGAATGGTCGCTCGGCCACCATGACGATATCCCCGCACGCGTGCTGTCGCAAGGTCAAAGACGCCGCATTGCGCTTGCGCGCATGAGTCTCGCCCAGCGCCGCTTGTGGGTGCTCGATGAGCCGGCGACCGCACTCGATGCATCGGGCGTTGCGACGCTGGAAAAGCGGGTCAATGCGCACCTGGCTGCACAAGGCATCGCGGTGATCGCGACCCATCAGCCACTGGCGCTGGCGGCTGGCGCAACGCGCAGGCTCGAGCTCTGACGGGGGCCGCCTTGACGGCCGTCGAACAAATCGCCGACGAGACCGGCGAATCGGGCGCCTGGCGCGGCTTCGCATGGTCGATGACTCGCGATCTCAGACTGGCGATCCGTTCCAAAGCGGAACTGGGCGTTCAGTTTCTGTTCTACATAGTAGTGGTGACGCTTTTCCCGTTGGCGGTGGGTGCCGAGCCCGCCCTGCTGCGCGCGCTGGGCCCCGGCGTGCTATGGGTGGCGGCGCTGCTCGCGTCGCTGTTGTCGCTGTCCCGTATTTTTGCGACCGACTTCGCCGATGGCAGTCTGGAGCAGCTCGCGCTGTCGACGCAACCGCTGCCGGCGCTGATCTCCGGTAAAATAGCGGCGCATTGGATGTCGACCGGCCTCCCGCTCGCGGTTGCCTCCCCGCTTCTGGGTGCGCAGTTCGGGCTTACGACCGACGAGGGATGGTTGCTGGCGCTCGGATTGCTGATGGGCACGCCGACGCTGTCGCTGCTTGGTGCGATCGGTGCCGCGCTGACGCTTGGCCTGCGCGCCGGCGGTGGTCTGCTCGCGCTGTTGATCCTGCCTCTTTATATTCCCATCCTGATCTTCGGCGCAGGTTCGATCGAAGCGGTGCGTGCCGGGCTGGGGGCAAGCGGACAACTTTCTCTGCTCGCCGCGGCACTGCTGGCAACATTGGTCGGTGCGCCCCTCGCGGCAGCGGCCGCGGTGCGCATCGCTCTGGATTGAGGTGCATTTGAGTTCGATCACTTGGTTCAAGCTCGCGTCGCCGGCGTCGTTTTTCCCGCTGGCGCGCCGGCTCGTGCCGTGGTTCAGCGCGGGTGCGGCAGTGCTCGCCGTGGCAGGATTGTGGCTGGGCCTTCTGGTCGCTCCGACCGACGCCCAGCAGGGTGACGCCTACCGGATCATTTTCATTCACGTGCCCGCGGCGTGGATGTCGATGTTCATCTACCTCGTCATGGCATTCTGGTGCGCGGTCTCGCTCACCTTCAACACGCGACTTGCGGCGATGCTGGCGCAAGCGCTGGCGCCGACCGGCGCGATGTTCACCGTGCTGGCACTGGTAACCGGTGCGATGTGGGGCAAGCCCGCCTGGGGCACGTACTGGGCGTGGGATGCGCGGATGACGTCCGAGCTCATTTTGCTGTTCCTTTACTTCGGATACATGGCGCTACGCAACGCCATCGACGATCCGAGGCGGGCCGATCGTGCGAGCGCGGTGCTGGCGCTGGTCGGCGCCATCAATGTCCCGATCATCTATTTCTCCGTCCAATGGTGGAACACGCTGCATCAAGGCGCTTCGGTCAGCCTCACGTCGGCCCCGACCATGGCGGCGTTGATGCTAACTGGCATGCTGGTCATGGCATTTGCCGCGTGGTTCTATGCGATTGCGGTCGCCTTGATACGGGTTCAGGCGATCATCATCGAACGCGAAAAGAACACCCACTGGATCGGCGAGCTCCTGCCCCGGACACGATGAAGGCAAGCGGACTAAGCGAGTTTCTGGCCATGGGCGGCTACGGCTTCTATGTATGGACGTCGTACGTCGCGGCCGCGATCGCCGTCGCGCTGGAAATCGCCGCCGTACGCGCTCGCATCCGCGCCGCGGTGCGGTCCGCACTGAGATCGGACCGCGCGGTCGCGCTGGCCGACGATACGCAATGAAGCCGCGCACCCGCCGCTTCGCATGGATCGCGGCCGGTCTTGGCGTCCTCGGCATCGCGGCGGCGCTGGTGCTTTCGGCATTCCAATCGAACCTGGTGTTCTTTTTCACACCCAGCCAGGTCGCGGCCAAGGAGACGCCGCAGGGACGGCCGTTTCGCGTGGGCGGGCTGGTCGAGACCGGCAGCCTCGCACGCGAGCCCGACAGCCTGACGGTGCGCTTCCGCGTGACCGACACCGCGCAGACGATTCCGGTTTCCTACACCGGGCTCCTTCCTGACTTGTTCAAGGAAGGCAAAGGCGTCGTCGCGCAAGGCATGCTCGGGCCTGACGGGGTTTTTCACGCCAGCGAAGTGCTCGCCAAGCACGATGAAAACTACATGCCGCCGGAAGCCAAGGCTGCTGTCGATCAGGCGCGTAAGGGCATGACCATGAAAAGCCTGCACCAGGACGCCAAGGCCGACCGATGATTCCGGAACTCGGCCACTTCGCGCTGATCGTCGCGCTGCTCACCGCGCTCGTGCAGGGCACGTTGCCGATGCTTGGCGCGGCGACGCGCAAGCCGCGACTGATGGCGCTCGCGCGGCCGGCAGCGCGCGTCCAGTTCCTGCTTGTCGCACTGGCGTTCGGTTGTCTCGCGTGGTCGTTTGTGGCCAACGATTTTTCGGTGCAGAACGTAGCCACCAACTCCAATTCCGAGCTGCCGCTGCACTATCGCGTCGCCGCGACCTGGGGCTCGCACGAGGGCTCGCTGTTGCTGTGGACGCTGATGCTCGGCGGCTGGAGCTTCGCGGTGACGCTGTTCTCGCGCAACCTGCCGGCACCGATGTTGGCACGGGTGCTTTCGGTGATGGGACTCGTCAGCGCCGGTTTTTTGTTGTTCCTGCTGTTCACCTCGAACCCGTTCGAGCGCCTAGTGCCGGCGGCGGCCGAGGGCCGCGACTTGAACCCGCTGCTTCAGGACCCGGGCATGGTGTTCCATCCGCCGCTGCTCTACATGGGCTACGTCGGGTTCTCGGTCGCATTCTCGTTTGCCATTGCCGCCTTGCTCGGCGGCCGACTCGACGCCACATGGGCGCGCTGGTCGCGTCCGTGGACGACCGTTGCCTGGGCGTTCCTGACCGTCGGCATCGCCCTGGGCAGCGGGTGGGCATATTACACGCTGGGCTGGGGCGGCTGGTGGTTCTGGGATCCGGTGGAGAATGCGTCGTTCATGCCCTGGCTCACCGGCACCGCGCTCATTCATTCGCTCGCGGTCACCGAAAAGCGCGGCGCGTTCAAGAGCTGGACCGTGCTGCTCGCGATCATCGCTTTTTCGCTGTCGCTGCTGGGGACGTTTCTTGTTCGCTCCGGCGTGTTGACCTCGGTGCATGCGTTCGCGACCGACCCGGCGCGCGGCGTTTTCATTCTCGCCTTTCTGGCGATCGTTATTGGCGGCTCGCTGGCGCTATTTGCCTATCGCGCGGGAAAGGTTGGATTGGGAGGCACGTTCGGCTTGATCTCGCGCGAGTCGATGCTGCTGGCCAACAACGTCCTGCTCATCGTGGCGCTGGCAAGCGTGCTGCTCGGAACGCTGTATCCGCTGTTTTTGGACGCATTGAACCTGGGCAAGATTTCAGTGGGTCCGCCGTATTTCGACACCGTGTTCTATCCGCTGATGGCGCCGGCGGCGTTCCTGATGGGTGTCGGGCCGCTTGCGCGCTGGACGCATACTTCCCTGCCCGAGCTCGCCGTCCGGCTCCGTTGGGCGCTCGGCGTGGCGATCGTCACGGCACTCGTTGCGCCGATTCTGCTGGGACGCTGGTCGCTGCTCGTTGCCTTCGGTCTCTTTCTCGCGTTTTGGATATTCGCGGCCACCGCCGTCAATCTGCGTCAACGGCTGTCGGCGTCGCCTCGACGCGGAGTGCTGGGGAAGCTTCGTGCCAACGCTCCGTCCTACTACGGGATGATGCTCGCGCATCTGGGCGTGGGTGTTTTCATCATCGGCGTGACGCTGGTCAAGGGCTACGAAGTGGAGAAAGACGTGCGTCTGGACGTCGGCGAAAGCGTCGCGCTTGGCGGTTATGACTTCAAGTTCCTCGGTGTGACCCCGCAGCCGGGGCCCAATTACCGCGCGCTCACGGGAGCAGTCGAGGTGCGCAAGGACGGGCGGCTGATCGAGACCCTGGCGCCTGAAAAACGCATCTACAACGCGTCGGGACAGTCGATGACCATCGCTGCGATCGACACCGGCTTTTTCGGCGACCGCTACGTCTCGCTCGGTGAGCCGGTCAGCGCCGACGCGACGAATATCCACGGCCCGTGGGGTGTGCGCATCTACCTCAAACCATTCGTGGACTGGATCTGGATGGGCGCGTTCCTGATGGCGCTCGGCGGATTCATCGCCGTGTCGGACCGCCGTTATCGCCTCGCGCTCAAGACCCGGGCCGCTCGCGTATTCGACCATGCTGTCGGCCACGCCGGCGCGGACTAAAGGCGGCGGACGGTGAGGCGATGAAAACGGTGCGCTGGTCGATCCCGCTGGCCATTTTCGTGGTGCTGGTCGCGTTCCTCTGGGTCGGACTGGGCCGCGATCCGCGCGAAGTTCCATCGCCGCTGATCGGCAAGCCTGCGCCTTCCTTTGCCCTGCCCCAGCTCCACGGCGACAAGCCGCTGTCGACGGCCGAGCTTAAGGACAAGGTCTGGCTGCTCAACGTCTGGGCGTCGTGGTGCGTCTCGTGCAGGGTGGAGCACCCGTTGCTGCTGCAGCTTGCGCAGGCGAAAATCGTTCCGGTCTACGGCCTCGACTACAAGGACAAGCCCGACGACGCTCGCGCCTGGCTGGCGCAGAACGGCGATCCGTACACCGCATCGATCGTCGACCAGGACGGCCGCGTCGGCATCGATTACGGCGTCTACGGCGTGCCGGAAACTTTTGTCATCGATCGATCGGGCATCGTCCGCTATAAACAGATCGGTCCGCTCAGCGTCGAATCACTGCAGGAGAAGATCTTGCCGCTGGTGCGCGAGCTGCAGAAGTGAGGCCATACCCGCGATTCGTGTGCGGCATTGCGCTGGCCGCGTTTGCCTTGGTTGCAGCCGCGACCAAGATGGACATGCCGGCCGATGCCGCATTCGACGTTCGCTTGAAGAAGCTCGAAAGCGAGCTTCGCTGCCTCGTCTGCCAGAATCAGACGCTCGCCGACTCCAACGCCTCGCTGGCGGAGGATTTGCGGCGCGAAGTGCGCGAGCTCGCGCTTGCGGGCAGGAACGATGGCGAGATTCGCGCCTATCTCGTCGCGCGCTACGGGGATTTCGTGCTTTACGATCCGCCGCTCAAGCGCACGACGTGGCTGCTGTGGATCGGCCCGTTCGCGCTGCTCGCGGGCGGTGGCGCGCTGTGGTGGACCATTCTGCGGCGACGCAATAGTCCACTACCGGGCGCCGCCAAGTCGATGCCGCCGACCGCGGATCCCGACGCGGAAGCGCGGGGCCGCGCGCTGCTTGACGACAGCGACGAGTCGCCCCGCGCAAGTTGACGGCTGTCGCGCGGGGTTCATTCCTCCGGCGACCCGTTGTTTCAGCGCGGCGATCAAACGCGGCTACAAGTCCGCTCCGCAATGCCAGCACAAGTCGAAGCTTGCCGGATTCTCCTCCTTGCAGGCGCGGCAGAATACGCTGCCGGTTTGCGCCCGATCGAATCGCAACGCCGCAAGCGCGGCTTGGGCGCGCGGCCGGTCGCGCCCATCCTCGAGCCACACCTGCGGCTGTGCCACGTCGGGAGGCACCTCGCCGACAATGCTCGACATGTGCTCGTTAAAGATGTGCGCCGCGATCCCCGCCTGCTGCAGGCGATGCAGAACGAGATAAGCGTCGAAGCGGTTGTGCGCGGTGTAAAAGCGTTCCATTGATCACTGCGTTGCGTGAACCCGTGAGCTAGCGATGCCGATTCATCTGCCAACGCCACGCGTCGGTGCAGATGGCATCGAGATCGCGCGCGGCGCGCCATCCGAGAAGCTGTTGCGCGCGAGTCGGATCAGCGTAGCAGATCGCGACATCTCCCGGCCGGCGCGGCGCAACGCGGCGCGCAATCGGTCTTCCGCATGCCCGCTCGAAGGCGGCGACGACCTCGAGCACGGAATGACCCCGGCCGGTGCCGAGATTGAGCGTCGTCACTCCGCGCGCGCGCACCAGATACGCCATCGCGGCGACGTGTCCGGCGGCCAGATCCATCACGTGCACGTAATCGCGAACGCCGGTGCCGTCAGGAGTATTCCAATCATTTCCAAAGACCGCGATCTCGGGCGCGTCGGTAGCCGCTACTTGCGCGAGTATGGGGACCAGATTGTTGGGCGTCGCGGACGGAGCCTCGCCGATCTGCGCCGACGAATGTGCGCCCACCGGATTGAAATAGCGCAGCAAGCCGATGCTCCACTCGGCGTCTGACGACGCCAGGTCTTCGAGGATCTGCTCAACCATCCGCTTGGTGCGGCCGTACACGCTCGCCGCGCGCAAGGGAGCGTCCTCGGTCACCGGATTGCTATCAGGCTGGCCGTAAACGGTGGCGGAGGAGCTGAACACGAGCGTCTTCACTCCCGCGCCCGCCATCGCTTCAGCGAGCGTAATCGCGCCGCCGACATTGTTGTCGTAGTACGCAACCGGCCTTGCCTCGCCTTCGCCGACGGCCTTCAAGCCCGCGCAATGAATGACGGCCGAGATCGCGTGCTCGGCAAACAACCGCTTCATCAATGCCCGGTCACGCACGTCGCCAGTAATGCACGGTATCGGCTGGTCGGTGACGCGGCGCAGCCGCGGCAGCACCGATGGCGAGCTGGTCGCGAAATTGTCGACGATCAGCGGGCTGTAGCCCGCGGCGGCGAGCTCGACGACGATATGCGAGCCGACGTATCCCGCGCCGCCGGTGACCAGAATGGTATCTGCCATGGCGTCATGTTACGCGAGCGGCCTCGTGCACCCGAAAAAAACCGGGCTCTCAAGCCCGGTCGATTGCTTGGAGCGCGTTGTCCCAGTGTGCTGAGTCAGAAGTTCCGAAGATAAAGGAGCGGATGAAATCGGCCGTCAGGCAAGGCGCGAGGCCGAAAGCGTACCCTTGGTACGGTGAGGCCGAGTAA
>DAIQRF010000092.1:0-7786 GCA_036786505.1 Casimicrobiaceae bacterium
ACGTAATACTGCACCGAGCGGTCGTCGAGACTGAGCCCGAACAGGGAGGGCCGCCGGAAGCCGCCGATCCCGTCGGTGCCGCCGGTCACGCCGCGCCATTTCACCGAAATCGAAAACAGCAGCTGCGAAAATGCCATGGTCAGCATCAGAAACGTGACGCCGCTTACCCGGATGCAGAAAAATCCGATGATCAGCGCCACCAGCGCGGATAGCACCACGGCTGCGACGAGGCCAAGCCAGCCGTTGAGGCCGAGGTGCACGCCGAGGATTGCCACCGCGTACGCGCCCACGCCAAAGAATGCCGCGTGCCCGAACGAGGTCATGCCGGTAAAGCCGACGAGCAAGTCAAGGCTCATGGCGAAGATGGCGAAGATCAGCACCTCGGCCACCAGACCCGTAACATAATCGCCGGTCGCCGGCACCAATGCCAACGCGATGGCAAGCCCGACGTACCCGTAGAACGATCGAGGTAACATGGCCACGAGGGTCTTTTCTCGGTCAGGCCTTGCCGACACCGAACAGTCCGTTCGGGCGGGTCAGCAGTACGACCACCATGAGCAGATAGATGAGGAACAGCGCCATGCCGGGGAAGTAGGCCTTGCCGAACGTATCGACAAGGCTCACGAAGAGGCTGGCAACAAACGCACCGCGCACGCTGCCCATGCCGCCAATGACGACGACAATGAAGGCCGGAATGAGAATGTCGATGTCCATGCCGGGGTAGAGACCCAGCACCGGGCCGGCGGCGACGCCTCCCAGCGCAGCCAAGCCGACCCCCAGCGCAAAGATGAGCCCGAACAGCACCGGGACATTGATTCCGATACCCGCTGCGGTGGCCGCGTCATCGACCCCGGCCCGAACCATGGCGCCAACCCGGCTGCGCTCCAGAAAGAGCCAGAGCATCAGCGCAATCACCAGGCCAAACCCGATCAGAAACAGGCGGTATACGGGAAGCACCAAGCCGAGGAACTCGACGGCGCCCTCCAACACCTGCGGTGGCGGGAGATCGCGAATCTCCGGTCCCCAGATCCACCGGACGGCGTCTACGAAAACAAAGGTAAAACCAAACGTCAGCAGGACCTGGTCGAGATGCCCGCGAGTGTACAGATGGCGAATGAACACACGCTCAATCAAGACTCCAATCACAATGGCCGGAATCGGCGCCAGCGCCAGCGCGAGCCAGTAGCTTCCCGTCCATTTCGCGATGGTGAGCCCGAAAAAGGCGCCCAGCATGAAGAATGAGCCGTGGGCGAGATTCACCACGTTCATCAGTCCGAAAATCAGCGACAGCCCGGCCGACATGAGAAACAGCAGCATGCCGTAGACCAGGCTGTTTACGAGCTGAAAGACAATCGACTCGATCAACGAATGCCTCGCGCTTATTCACGACGGCGCCACGGACCCGCGCAGTCGGGCCGTGAATCCGTTCAGGCGCGGGTAAGACCTGGCTCCCGAGCCGGGCGCTTCCCGCTTTTATTCCCGAGTCGCCGGATCGTGCAAGTCCTTTACCACGGCCAGCACCTTGTTGGCCAGGCGGCCATCGACCTCGGCGACTTCGCGCACGTACATCGGGTTGACGACATTGTGGCTGTTGGCATCCATGCTGAAAGCGCCGCGCGGGGCGTTGAACTTCACGTTCAGCATGGCCTGGCGCAGCTTGTCCTTATCCTGAGTATTGCCATCGGTGACTTTCAGGATTTCGGTGATTACGCGCGCGCACGTGTACCCATATTCCGAATAGACGCTGGGAAACTCATTGAACTTGCCCCGATAATCGGCAACGAATTTCTTGTTTTCCGGATTGTCCAGCGTATCCGCGTAATGCAGCGAGCTGATGATTCCCAGCGCATCGTTCCCCTCGGCAGGGAGGACGTCGCTCTCGACCATGAACCCGGAGCTCACGATCTTGATCTTGCCCTTCAACCCGAACTGCGCGTATTGCTTGACGAAGCGCACCGCGTCGGTGCCCGCGTAGAAATGGTAGGTCATGGGGGGGTTGATCGAGCGCATGTCGGCGAGATAGGCGCTGAAATCGCTGGTGCCGAGCGGCGGATAAATTTCCTTGATCACCTTGCCGCCCGCCTTGACGAAGCCGCCCTTGAACTCGTGCAGCACGTCGCGGCCACCGGCGAAATCCGACCCCGTAAGCACCGCCTCCTTGGCGACGTTCTTGACGACCCATTCCCCCATCGGATAGTGGTTTTGCCAGCCTGAGGTCGAAACCCGGAACAGGTTCGGCACCTTCACGTAGGACAGCGCCGTCGTGCCGGCGCCGCAGCAGATGAAGAATTGCTGGCTCTGCCGCAGGTAATCCACGATGGCCATCATCACGCTGCTCGCCTGCACGCCGCAGACGATGTCGCATTTGTCGCTCTCGACCAGTTTTTTCAACTTCTGGAGGCCGATCTGAGGATTGATCTCGTCGTCTTCGCGAATGATCTCGACTCTGCGTCCGGCAACCTGCATGCCGTTCTGCTCGAAGTACATGGTCATTGCGTTCAGGTTGGCGTTGCCAAGCGCCGCGAACGACTTGGAAAATGAATTAAGGAAGCCAATTTTGAGCGGTGCCTTGGACTGGGCCAGGACCGCGGGCGCTTTGGTTCCAAGCGCGGCACTTGCGCCAAGTGCGGTTGTTTGCGCCAAAAACTTACGCCGACCAGCGGCGAAGGGATCCGTCGAGCCGTTTTGAGCCATTGCCATTCCTCCTTTGAACGCGAATAGGCCAGTCGGCGCACGCTCTATTCTGGCCAACCTCGGGCCCGCGGTCGTGCACGTAGTTGCACGCTCTATGCTGGCCGACCACAGGGTGCGCGGTGATAATACCAGCGCCCTGATTTTCATGCAGAAATAGCTACCAGACTGCATGAACATCACTTGTTCCAGCATGATACGTAATCGCGGGCGACGCGAAAATCGTACCCTCATCCCTCACGGAGCAACAGCCGCGGTTGTGTTGTGCAAATACTCGATCAGGCCAACGCGGGCGCGAGCGAATATTCGCGATGCAAGCGGCCCAGCACCGAGCGTGCGCGCATCGCGGTCAGGCGACGAACGCTGATGGCGGGGCTGGTGAACCTTGCGCGGGATGAGGTGCAGTCGCTGCAAGGCACGGTCGATGCGGGAGCCAAGGTGCGCGGCGGACCATAGATCCGGTACCGGGTATTCGACCTCGAGTGGCTTCCAGCTTACGGTTGCTCTCGCCGTAGCGCTGCACGACCGTGCATTTGCCGCGCAATGGGGTCGCGTGCAACCGGGCAAGCGCCTCGTGCGCGGTGAAAGAATCATCCGCAGAAAGATCGATGCGCACCTTGCGCGCGCCCAGCGCCGCCGTCGGCTTGGGGCCTCGCACGACGACCTTCGAGGCTTCCAGCACCCGCAGCAGCGCGGGCGTCAGCCCCATCGAGTCGGTCGCCGTGAACAGTGCCCGCGTACCGACCCCGGTCCGGAAAATGAATATTTCCGGCGGTGTTCAGGCCAGGCTGTCGCTGAGCGTCCACCGGATTCGAGATAGAATCGCAGCAGTTTCAACGTGCGCCAGGGTGATCAGAGGTGGGGGCAATGACAGCGGCACAGCTATTCGTAAAATGTCTCGAGAACGAAGGTGTCGAATACATCTTCGGCGTGCCGGGCGAAGAGAATATCGACATCATGGACGCGTTGCTTGAAAGTCCGATCACGTTCGTCACCACGCATCACGAGCAGGGTGCGGCTTTCATGGCCGACGTCTACGGACGGCTGACCGGCAGGGCGGGCGTGTGCATGTCGACCCTCGGCCCGGGAGCAACCAATCTGATTACCGGCGTCGCGGATGCCAACATGGACCGTGCGCCGATCGTCGCCATTGCCGGCCAGGGCGCCACCACGCGCCTGCACAAGGAAAGCCATCAGATTCTCGATCTGGTGAACATGTTTCGTCCGATCACCAAGTATTCGGCGCAGATTCTGGAGCCGGAAATCGTTCCTGAGATCGTGCGCAAGGCATTCAAAGTCGCCCAGACCGAGAAGCCTGGCGCCGCGTTCATCGACTTCCCGGAAAACATCGCGGAAATGAAGGTCGACAAAACGCCGATCAAGGTGCAAACCGCGTACACGTCGATCACTCCCGACCACAAGATCGAGCAGGCCGTCGAGATCATCTCCAAAGCGAAGTTTCCGGTAATTCTCGCCGGCAACGGCGTGATCCGGCAGGGCGCGGCGGATTCGCTGGTGACGTTTGCCGAGGTCTTGCGCATCCCGGTGGCCAACACCTTCATGGCCAAAGGCGTCATGCCGTTCAACAACGATCTCTCGCTGGGCACCATCGGTTTGAAGGCGCGCGACCTGCCGTGGTTCGCCTTCGAAAAGGCCGATGTCGTGATTTGCGTCGGCTACGACATGGTCGAGTATCACCCGCAAATGTGGAACCCGGACGGTGACAAGATCATCGTCCACATCGACGCCATGCCGGCCGAGGTCGACGAGCGCTACATCGTCGCGGTAGGAGCGCTGGGAGACATCGCGGTGACGCTCAGAGCGATTGCGCTTCGCGCGACGCCGCAGAAGAGCGCCCCTTTCCAAGCGGTGCGCACGGCAATCATCGACGATCGTTCGGCGTACGCCAACGACGACGGCTTTCCGGTCAAGCCGCAGAAAATTGTCTGGGATCTTCGCGAAGTTCTGGGTCCGGACGACATCGCCATATCGGACGTGGGCGCGCACAAGATGTGGATGTCCCGCATGTACCGCGCCCTTCGGCCCAACACCTGCGTCATCTCCAACGGCTTCGCGTCGATGGGAATTGCCGTTCCGGGAGCGATCGCCGCCAAGCTTGCCTATCCCGGCCGCAAGATCGTCGCGGTGACCGGCGACGCCGGGTTCATGATGAATTCGCAGGAAATAGAAACCGCGATGCGCATGAAGACGTCGTTCGTGGTGCTTATCTGGAGCGATTCCGAATACGGCCTCATCACCTGGCACCAGTTGCGACACTTCGGGCGTCCGAGCCACATCGCTTTCAAAAACCCGGATTTCGTGAAGTACGCCGAGAGCTTTGGGGCCAAAGGCTACCGCATCGAAAAATGCGCCGATCTCGTCTCTACGCTCAAGGTCGCGCTTGCCGAAGACACCGTCTCGATCATCGATTGTCCGGTCGATTACTCCGAAAATATGAAGCTCACCCAGCGGCTCAAGGACCTGCAATCGCCGCTGTGACGTCGCCAGCGAAAAAGGCTTTCATGGGAATTGGGTGATGAAGATCAAAGCTGCCGTGCTCTACGCGACGGAAGCGAAGCCACCGTTCACCGAGTCGCGTCCGTTGTCGGTGCGGCAGGTCGTCGTATTCCATTGATATGGAGCTGAATCACCTTCAATCGTTCATCGCCGTCGCCAAGCTCGGCCACCTGACGCGCGCGGCCGAGACCCTGCACCTTAGTCAACCCGCGCTGTCGGGACAGATCAAGGCGCTCGAAGAAAACCTGGGCGTGACGCTGTTCGAGCGCTCCTCGTCAGGAATGTCGCTCACCACATCGGGGCGGCGGCTGCTGGAGGACGCGCAACGCGTCATCGAGGCGGTGCAGCAGCTCACGCACGTTGCGCAACGTCTTCGTGGCCGGACGACCGGCACCATCAAGCTCGGCACGGTGTTGGAGCCCTCCATACTGCAAGTGGGAGAACTGCTTGCTCTCGCCTTCGAGCGCCATCCGCAGCTTGAGCTCGAGCTGCACCAGGTCCTGTCCAGCGACGCGCTCGTTGGCGTACGCAACGGCACCCTCGACGCAAGCTTCTACTTCGGGCGCCAACCCGAAGCCGACCTGGATGCGGTCGCCCTGCGTGAAATAACCTACCGCGTGGCCATTCCCATCGCCTGGGCCGACGAGCTCATCACCGCGCCATGGGAAGTCGTCGCCGAACGGCCGTGGATCATTACCCCCGAACACAGCTCGCATCGAATGCTGGTGATGGAACTTTTCCACGATCGTTCTGCGCTGCCGGCAAGAATCATCGAGGCCGACAACGAACCCGTGATCATCAATCTGGTCGAGTCGCAGGTCGGCGTGAGCCTGGTGAGAGAAGAGCTTGCTTCGGCATCCGTCAAAGCCGGGCGCGTCGCCGTCTGGCCGGGTGCGAGCGCGACCACGAAGCTCTGGCTCGTCTATGACGCCAGACGAAGTTCCGATCCGCTGGTGCAGGCGGTGCTGGAGGTGCTCTACGAGATCTGGCCGGGCTCGGAGAAAGTCGCAGCGCCTGCGCCCGACGGCGCGTAGCGCCGCCGCCGTGTCGAAGAGGTCAAAGGCAAAGTGAAGGAAGTCGCCGGCAAGGTAGTAGGAAACAGGCATGTCGAAGCGGAAGGCAATGCAGAACAAATTGTCGGCAAGGCGCAAAAAACGTACGGCGACGCAAAAAACGAAGTCAGCAAATCACGCTAGACCGGCTGCCGTCCCCTCGCGGGACGGCATTTTTTTCATAGGAGAATTCCATAAATCGCCTCATTTACAGGTCACATCGGGCGTGCGATCCAGACTGATGAGGGATGGAACCTCTTGGGGCAACGCGGCAACTAACCCATCAGTACATTACTATTGCGGCTTCATCATGGTGAGCACCCTCTGCAAACTGCGCGCTCTGGTCCTGGGTTTCTCCCTGGGCATCCCGATCGCGCTGGCGCAAGCACCGCTGCGAGCCGATGCGCAGGACGCGAGCGACATCGTCGTACTCGTGAAGAAAAACGGCGCGACGATCATCGTTGACGTCGAGATGGCGGTGCATGCGTCGCCGCTGGCGGCATGGGATGTCTTGACCGATTATGATCACATGGCGCAATTCGTCGGCAACGTGCAGTCGAGCAAGATCACCGATCGAAAAGGCAACACGCTTGTCGTCGCCCAGAAGAGCGGCACCGCGTTCGGGTTCTTGAAATTCTCGTTCGATAACGTTCGTGAAATCGAGCTGGTTCCGCACAGCGAAATCCGCTCGAAGTTGATCAGCGGTGATATGAAGGCTTCGGTATTCACGACCCGTATCGTGAGTGACGGCGCCGGCGGAGCGCGCGTCGTCAATCACGGCGAATTCGTGCCCACAATGTGGGTGCCGCCCGTGATTGGAACCGCCTTCCTGGAAGCGGAGACCCGCAGGCAATTTCACGAGCTTCGAAACGAAATCGTGCGTCGAACTATGGCGCTCAACGCTGCCTTGCCGGCGATTCAATGATTGGCCCGAGCCGTCGCGAGGCGGGCCTCCGGCGCTACAAACCCAGCCAGGCGATCGCCTTCTGCTCGTCGTCGCGCGAAGGGTCGACGAATCCTTTGTAACCCAGATCAGGAATGGGGTCGGGTTAAATTGATCCACGCAGCTTAACGCCCGCCTTGCGCGAGCGTTGTCGTCTTAGCGGCTATTTCTCTTTGGGGGTGACGAAGTCGATGGGTCGCTTTTGCTTTGGCTCTGGAGGTGCCATCAATTCGCGAATGGCGGTGATTGGTGATAACGGGTTTCACCACGGATGGTTTGAGCAGTCCAGCGGCCTGCCAATCGTCGATTACGACCTCGCCGAAGGTCGCGGAGGCGCGCATCTGGCTGGTGATCGCCATCACGATGAGATCGGGTCGCGCGCGGTGATAGGTGGCGCTGCTGACCACGACGGCGGGGCGTTGCTTGCTGGCGGACTGATCGGTGAACGGGAACGGCACCAGCACCACGGCGCCGAAGCGCTAGCTCATAGCTGATCGTAGACGGCGTCTTCGTCGTGCTCCCACACCTTGGCGAAGGCGGGCGCGGCGGCGGCCGCCGCGGCGCGGGTGAGCCCGCGTTCCTC
>DAIQRF010000093.1:0-7772 GCA_036786505.1 Casimicrobiaceae bacterium
TTGCCGATGATTGACTGCTTTGGAGCAAGTCGACCTTTTCCTGCGGATCGAGACCAGCCGTTCGTCATCGCCGGTCGGCGGTGATGTGTAGTTATCTCGCGATACCGTTTCGTCCATGCGTGCCTATCTTATAAGATCGAAATTCAGGACGCGAAAGATCATCAAATACCGATTTTGAATCTGCGCGACTTTTGCGATTCGGCTGCGCGACTTCTGCGCGACTTTTCGCATGAATAATGTGGCTTTATAGGGGCGAAAACTCGCGCACCGGGCGTTCGCCACTAGTAAACTCAACGACTTACAACCAATTTTAGCGCTACGAACCAGGGGGTCGTGGGTTCAAGCCCTACCGGGCGCGCCAGATTCTCAAGGGCTTGCAGAAATGCAGGCCATTGCATTGGTCCTTGGGCTACCATTTCCGAACGCCCATGCCGACGATCGAAAGCCTGCTGTACAACGCCATCGGGTCCGTCAACGGCCGCGGCGTAACGCTCGAGCAATCGCGCGAATTACTTCGCGCAATCGATCCGCCGAGCGTCACCGCTGCGGTCCATCGGCTGAGCAGTAGCGGCGTGCTTACGCTGCAGCGCGCTGGACGGACGATCATCTGTTGCGCCAAGCCTGGCGCACGCCCCACAGATAGGCGCGGACGGCCGGCCAGGAATGCCGCCACACCCCGCAGCGAAACGCCAGGCTAGAGTCCAACGCCATGCGACGCGCCAGCCCTCGCGCCACGCATCGCCCGCGCTTTTCCTCAGATAGCGGTCTTCAAAGCGTCGTGTCGGATGGCTTTACAAGTATTTGGCAGCAAGCCCCAATGGCTGTTGCATCACTTTGAATATGCGGTGCCTCTTACAGCATGCACGATTCTTGCGTTCAAACTTATGGGGGGATTCTTCATGAGCCGCTTCGACGAAGACACGAGCACCATGCGCATGCGCATCGAGGCCACGCCGATCAAGCTGCGTAAGCCGGAGATCGGGCCGCAGTCAAAGGCACGCGGGATTTTGGTGGGCGCACTGCTCGGGGTGGGAGCGTGGGCCGCGATAATCGCGCTTGGCGTCCAGGTGTGGAGGTGGCTCAGGTAGGGCAATTCCCCACTCAATGCAACTCGCGCGCGGCGGTGGGGGCTGGAATCGCGCCATGTGCCACGCCAACCCGAACGCAGCCATGGGGACTCAATGCCTCCGCCGTGCGCCTAGCGCGCGATTCAGCCAAGCTACACGCGACTCCCGCGAGGATCTCGTCAGCGCCGCAGCGGCGCTCGCGAAAGGTTTGATATCAGTGATCGAAGGCACCGGGCACCATGAGCAGCGCGCCTCGGGATGAGTCAGTCAGCCGACTGGGGCTGCACATGTCGTTGGGTCCTGGCGTCCCCGATCCGCCGGCAACGCCGACGGTCCTGAATAACCAATCCCGTCATCGTCTCGGCGAGTGCCTTGTCATGCGCGTCACATCGGTGTTGGGTGGGTTGCCGCTTAAGCGAATCGCATTGGGACCTGATCCGATATTTACAGCGCATGCTTGATCTCCTCATCAGGAACGCTCTCGTCTTTGACGGTTCAGGCATCGAGCCCGCGGTCAAAGATGTCGCGATTCAAAACGGAAAGATAAGAGCGACCGGTCATTGTCTTTCTGAATCAGCCACTCAAGTGGTCGATGCCGACGGGTTGGCGCTGATGCCCGGCATCATCGACAGCCACACCCACTTCGACGCGCAAATCACCTGGGACCCGTATGTGCGTCCCTCGCCAGCGCTGGGCGTGACGTCGGCTGTCATCGGCAACTGTGGCTTCACCATCGCGCCGTGCAGACCGGCCGACCGCGACCTCACCATGCGCAATCTCACGCAAGTGGAAGGCATGTCGCTGGACGTGCTGCGCCAGGGCATTGACTGGGGCTTTGAGACGTTTCCGCAGTACATGGCGCAACTGCGCAGACGAGGCAGCGCCGTCAACATCGCGGCTTACATCGGGCACTCCTCGGTACGTACGTATGTGATGGGCAAAGATGCGTCAACGCGTGCGGCGACCGATGACGAAATCGTGCAGATGCAGCAGATCGTGCGCGAAGCCATGCGCTCGGGTGCCGTGGGTTTTGCCAGCAGCACCAGCCCGGCCCACAACGGCGAAGGGGGTTTGCCGATGCCTTCACGTCTGGCGGAGGACCGCGAAATGGCGGCACTGGTCAACGCCATGGGTGAATCAGGCCGAGGTGTCTACATGCTCACCAAGGGCGGCCATACGGCCATGCCATTTCTGGAGTCTCTTGCAGCCAGCAGCGGCAGGCCGGTGATGATCGCGGCGCTGCTGCACAACAGCACCAATTCGCAAGCCGTGTTCAACGATCTGGACGACATTGCCCAGGCCAACACGCGGGGTCACAGGCTGACGGGTCAAGTCTCGTGTTGCCCGTTGACGATGGACTTCACGCTCGCGTCACCCTATCCGGTGGAAGGTCTGCAGGGCTGGAAGCCGGCATTGGGTTTGTCAGGGACTGCGCTCAAAGGCGTGCTCGCAGACACGAAGTTTCGCGATACGCTGCGCGCCGAGCTGGCGTCCAGCGCCAACTTCCGCTTGTTCAACGGTGAATGGCACAAGGTTCAGGTGGTGGAAGTTGCCAGGTCGGAGAACACCCCGTACGAGCAGAAAAACATTGCCGATATCGCACGAGCCGAGGCTCGCGATCCGTTGGACGTGATGCTGGATCTCGCCATTGCCGAAGACCTGAAAACCGTGTTCACCGCCCAGCTTCTCAACACCGACGAAGATGCGGTGGGTCGCATGCTCAACCATCCGCACAGCATCGTGAGCTTGAGCGATGCCGGGGCACACCTGACGTTCTTCAATGATGCAGGCTTCGGCCTGCACCTGCTGGGCCACTGGGCGCGTGATGTGGGTGTGATGGCGATGAGCGAAGCCGTGCGGCGACTCACGGCGCATCCCGCCACCGTATTCGGCATGACAGACCGCGGCCTGATTCGTGAAGGCTTTGCCGCCGATCTGCTGCTGTTCGACCTCGACAGCGTGGGCCGTGGCCCGAAGCGCCGGGTGTTTGATCTGCCCGGTGGAGCTCCACGGCTAACCACGGATGCCGTCGGCGTTCATGGCGTGTGGGTCAACGGCGCACAGGTGGCCGACCATCGAGGTCTATTGCAAAAAGCGCCGCTTGCGGGGCAACTGCTCACCGAATTTGCCGCATGACGCCCGACCGTCGTTCCAGTGGTCTGAAACACCGTAATACCTGGCGCAAGTTGAGATAACCACTCGCGCGATAGTCGGTCAAGCGACATAACGCGCGGGCTCCTCAAAACGAAAGCGTCGCCGCGCCCGCCTTGATGAGCTCGTGCATCGGGCTCGCGCCCGTGATGATGGTGCCTTCGATCAGATCTTCTTGCGTGTAACCGTGCGCTTTCACGCAGGGCGTGCAGGCCCAGAGCGTTCCGCCGCGCGTGAGGAAGTCTTTGACCAGCGCGGCGAGCGGATCGAGCGGCGGCACGTGGGTCGTGTCGATCGCTCGCTTGCGGACGAGGTCGACGCCCGCGCTCGTCAGGAACACCGACACCTTGAGGCCGGCGGTCATGCCTCCGTTGGCGATGGTGAACGCCACGGACGACAGCTCATGCTCGGTCCCATGGGTGATGACGACGACAAGGTTTCGGTTGGTTTCGGTGGTCATGGTGCTCTCCTTTATCTTCGGTGGTACATCACGGTTTCACGGCGAGGATCGACACGCTCTTGACGCCCCACTTCGACGTGGCGCCCTGGGCTTGAGCGGAGATGAACTGATACTCGCGATTGTCCTCGATTTTTTCGACGCGCAACCCGGCGCCTTCGATTGCCGCCTGGTAGTCGTTTTGCAGGGCCGCCCCGCCGATGCACGCCGCCCAGAGGTCTGCGTTGCAGACGACTCCCTCGGGCAGCGGCTTCTCCGTCACGATGTCGGCGATCGCGAGACGGCCACCGCGCTTGAGCAGGCGTGCGGCCTCCTGAAACACGCGAGCCTTGTCGGGTGCGAGATTGATGACGCCGTTCGAGATCACGCAATCGAAGGCGCCATCTTCGAGGCCCGTGTCTTCGATATATGCCTTGCGATAGGTCACGTTCTCGAAACGATTTGCTTTGGCGAGGCGGTTCGCCTTGGCGAGTTGGGCATCCGTCATGTCGATACCGACCACGCGTCCGGTCGCGCCGACTGCGAGCGCCGCCACGAACGTGTCGAGGCCCGATCCACTACCGAGATCGACCACGCCCTCCCCGGACTGGAGGTTGGCCAGATGGAAGAAGTGACCTACGCCGGCGAACGAATCGATGGCGTCCTTGGGCACGCGATCGAGATCCTCGCCTGCGTAGCCGAGCCGCTCGGCCATCGCGCGTCCCATTTCGAAGTGGAACTCGCCGTGGGGATTGTCGGCGACGGCTCTGTACATCTCTTTGACCTTCGCCTCGAGGGCGGTGCGGTCCACGTTGGCAGCGCTCATGATCATTTTCCTCTCGTTGGACGGGGCGTCGTCCCGCCGGTGATTTCTGCAGACCAGTCAGCCAAACGGTTCGCCGCCGTTCGACTTTACCCATGATACAGTTCTCAATAGAAAAATTGAATATAGATGGCGGCGACCGTGGATCGGTCCGCCAGCCCCATCTTTTCGAGAAACGGCTGCCAGCGCGGATAGCGTTCGAGCACCTTGTGCAATACTTGTTCTGATTCCTCGATGCATTTTGCGGATTGCCCCCCGTTTTCGCAACCAACGGCGAGACCGGGCGAGGCAAGCAAGCCACGAGCTGAAGACCCCGGTGTAGCGCACCAAGAGAAAGTTCGCTCTGGCCATGAGAGAATTCACCGGCTCAGAAAAGCCGGCAGACTCGACCCGTCATGAAGATCCTCGAATATATTGGGCTCGACACCTCTCGCGTCCAAGCAGCCTATCGCAAGGTGACCGACTCCATCGCGCGTGGCGACTTTCGCGCCGCACAGGTGAAGAAACTCGCCAGTCTGAGCCACGGTAAGTTCTACCGCGCCAGACTCAATGACGCAGACCGGTTGCTATTCTCTCTGGTGCGCCACGATGACGAGGTCTGCGCGCTGATGCTGGAGGTCATCGCCAATCACGATTACGACAGGTCGTGCTTTCTGCGTGGTGCGGCGATTGACGAAGGGAAAATTCCCGACGGCGATTCCACGGAGGCTATCCGTGAAGCGCGACCGGTGCGCTATCTACACCCAGAGCGCACCGCTATTCACCTGCTCGACAAGCCGATTTCCTTCGACGACGCGCAAGAAGCCATCTATCGTCAGGCGCCTCCATTGATCGTGGTCGGCAGCGCCGGTAGCGGCAAGACCGCGCTGATCCTGGAGAAATTGAAGCACGCCGAAGGCGAAGTGCTTTATGTCACGCATTCAGCGTATCTCGCCCAGAAAGCCCGCGAGCTCTATTATGCAAACGGGTTCGAGCATCCGGGGCAGGAGGCCGTGTTCCTCTCCTACCGCGAGTTTGTCGAGTCCATCCACGTTCCGGCGGGGCGGGAAGCTACCTGGCGCGACTTCGCCGGCTGGTTCGCACGCATGCGGCAGGCGTTCAAGGACATCGACGGCCACCAGGCGTTCGAGGAGATCCGTGGCGTGATTGGTGCCGGTGCCGGTGGTGTGCTTTCACGCGATGACTATCGGGCGCTGGGCGTGCGCCAGTCCATCTTTCCGGAAGAGCGGCGCGACTCGGTCTATGATCTCTTCGCCAAGTACCGGATCTGGCTCGCCGAAGCCCGACTCTTCGACCTCAATCTCATGGCCCAGGAATGGGGCGCACTGGCCGCACCGCGCTACGACTTTGTCGTCATCGACGAAGTGCAGGACATCACGAGCGTCCAGCTAGCACTGGTACTGAGGACACTGAGGAGGTCCGCCCACTTTTTGCTCTGTGGTGATTCCAATCAGATCGTCCATCCGAACTTCTTTTCCTGGGGGCAGGTGAAGAGTCTGTTCTGGCACGATCCGCAATTGGCCGAGCGGCAGGAACTGCGGGTGCTGACCGCGAATTTCCGCAACGGACAGGAAGCGACCCGCGTTGCCAACCAGCTACTCAAGATCAAGCAACGGCGCTTCGGCTCCATCGACCGCGAAAGCAACTTTCTCGTTCGGGCGGTCGGCGGTGCCCCCGGACAGGTGGTCCTGATGCCCGACAAGGAGGGTGTCAAGAAGGAACTTGATCAGAAGATTCGCCAGTCCACCCAGTTCGCGGTGCTGGTGATGCGCGACGAGGATAAGGCAGAGGTCCGCAAGCATTTTGCCACGCCGCTGCTCTTCTCGATCCACGAAGCGAAAGGGCTCGAATACGAGAACATCGTTCTGTACCGTTTTGTCTCCGACCACCGCGCCGAATTTACCGACATCGTCGAAGGCGTCAGGAAGCAGGATCTCGCTGCCGATACGCTCGATTACCGGAGGGCGAGAGACAAGAGCGACAAGTCGCTGGAAGTCTACAAGTTCTTCGTCAATGCGCTTTATGTCGCGCTGACGCGGGCCACCCAGAACGTCTACATGATCGAATCAGACACCTCACACCAACTCTTCGCCCTTCTGGAATTAGCCCTTTCCGGGCAGGTGGAGATCGCGGCAACACAATCGAGTCTCGAAGACTGGCAAAAGGAAGCGCGCAAACTGGAACTGCAGGGCAAGCAGGAGCAGGCGGAAGCAATTCGCCGCACCATTCTCAAACAGACGCCGGTGCCGTGGCCGGTGTTTAACGAGACAAAAGTCACCGAACTTCTGCTCAAGGTATTTCGTGAGCAGGCACCCGGCGGCAAGCAGAGGCAGCAGCTCTATGAGATCGCCACCTGCCACGACGAGCCAGTGCTGGCGGCGTGGTTGGCGCGGGAGGCGAATTTCGACGCAGCGAAGGGTTTTCAGCAGCAGCGCGCAACGCTCGGCCGCAAGACCTACGTCACTTATTTTGCCAACCACTTCAAGGATATCCTCCGGCAGTGCGACCAGCACGGGATCGACCACCGGCTGCCCATGAACCACACGCCACTGATGGCGGCTGCGGCCGCAGGCAATGTGCCACTGGCAGCAGCGCTGCTGGAACGCGGTGCCGATCGTGAGGCCGTGGATCACTTCGGCTGCAATCCGCTGCACTGGGCTATGCGCGAAGCATTCCGCGACGCGAAGTTTGCCCACGGCCCCTTCGCGGCGCTCTTTGAGCTACTCGCTCCCGCCAGCATCGACGTCAGCGCCGGGGAACGGCTGGTCCGTATCGACCGGCATCTATCGGAGTATTTCCTCTTTCAGACGCTTTGGGCATTGTTCAAATCCCGCTTCACCCACCGGCAGCGGCGGCCCTACGGTGCTTTCGAGACCCAAGCGATCCTGGACGCCTGGAAACATCTGCCGGCGAATGTCGTCCGGCCGGAACGCAACCAGCGCCAGCACCTTTCCCATGTGCTCTCGCGCAACGAGGTCGAGCGCGACTATGCCTACAACCGGGCGCTGTTTGTGCGGGTCACGCAGGGCTGGTATCAGTTCAACCCGAAGCTAGCCGTTCGCCACCCTCAGGCCGATGCCGATACTTGGGTGCCAATCTACCAGGCATTAAACTGAAGTTCCTGCGAAATTTCCTCGGTTTTTGAACAAGAAGGGAAGCTGAATCAACGAGTTGTTGGTTTTCGCGGGCGTTGATTTGTAGGCATGTAATTGCCTTGACTACGATATAATGTGTTCTATATTTGTAGGCATGCATATCCATGTCGTGCCGAATCGAGGTTCCCCTCCGACGGTGC
>DAIQRF010000094.1:0-7699 GCA_036786505.1 Casimicrobiaceae bacterium
GAGTCCCAGAATCCCGGCACCCGGTCCAGGTCTCCCAAAACGCGACCGGGCAACATTGGCCAGGAATTGATCGACGCCGTGGTTGTTGAAACCGAGGCGGTTGATCAAGGCTTCTGCCTCGGGCACGCGAAAAATCCGCGGCTTCGGGTTGCCGCGTTGCGGTCGAGGAGTCACCGTGCCGCATTCGATGAAGCCGAAACCGAATGTCGCCAGGCCGTCGATGTGAACGGCGTTCTTGTCCAGGCCCGCGGCGAGCCCGATACGATTGGGAAACGAGAGCCCCATCACCTTGACCGGAGAAGGGGCGACATGCAGTGCGACCCTCTGCGCGACGCCAAGCGCCGTCGCGATGTCGAGGCCCGCAAACGCCAGCTCGTGCGCCGTCTCCGGATCGAACTTGAACAGCAGCGGGCGGAAAATGGGATAGAGCATCGATGAAGAGCGGAACGCAGGTGAGCGCTGCTCGGCGCGTGCGGGCCGGATGATAACATTCGCCGCCCATGACGACGATTGCGCAACAGGCGATGCTCGCACGAGCGGCAATGCGCGGTCTCGCTCTCGCGGCATTCCTTGCCGCGTCAGCGGCAGCCGCGGCGCCGCCGGCGACGGTTCCGGCGAGCTATGCCGATCGCCCGGACGTGATTGCCTTCATCGATGAGATGGTCACCGATTACGGCTTCGACGCACGCGCGCTGCGACGCTTCTTTTCCAAAGTCCGCTTTCAGCCATCGGTCGTCAACGCGATGTCGCGGCCGGTGCTTGCGCCGCCGAAATGGTACGAATACGCACCGCGGTTTCTGAGCTCCGCGCGGATCGACGCCGGTGTTGCCTTCTGGCGCGCGAACGCGGCAACGCTCGAGCGGGCGCAGAACGAATTTGGCGTGCCCGCTGAAATTATCGTCGCCATCATCGGAGTCGAGACGTTTTACGGCCGCAATACCGGCTTCTACCGCGTTGCCGACGCTTTGACGACGCTCGCGTTCGACTATCCGCGGCGCTCCGAGTTTTTTCGCAATGAGCTGAAGCAGTTCCTGTTGCAAACGCGTGAACAGAAGATTGCCCCACTCGCGCCAAAGGGATCGTATGCCGGCGCGCAAGGGCTGCCGCAGTTCATGCCCGGCAGTCTGCGCGATTACGCGGTTGACTACGATGATGATGGAAAGATCGATCTGGCGGGCGACGTCGACGACGCCGTTGGCAGCGTCGCCAACTATCTGGCCCGGCATGGCTGGCAAGCGGGTGACCGGGTCATGGAGCCGGCGAGGATCGATGTCGACAAGCTGGACGACGTCGAACGCGCGCTCGATGGCGGCATCTCCGACCGGCGGACGCTGGAATCGTGGCAACGCGATGGCGTCAATGCCAGCGGCATTCCCGACACTGCCAGCGGCATTCCCGAAACGCTCGCTGCGGAATCGGTGGGCGTGTTGATGCTCGAAGAGCAGGGCGGGCCGAGCCATTGGATGGTGTTCAACAACTGGTATGTACTGACCCGGTACAACCAGAGTCGCTTGTACGCGTCCGCGGTGTGGAAGTTAGCTCAGGAGCTCAAGCAAGCCTTCGCCGGGGAGTAGCGCACCGCGACGGTGCAGCACAATCGATCGCGGCGACATCGCGCAAACTCGCTACAATCAAATGCGCCGGTTCGCGTTCCCGCGCGACCACGCAGAGGCCCACCCAGTTGCCCACTCAGTTACCCACTCAGTTACCCACTCAGTTGCCCACTCAGTTGCCATATAAGTCAGCCATGGACACCGCGACCGATAAAGACCTTCCGCTCAAGGAAGACACGCGCCTCCTAGGCCGCGTTCTGGGCGACGTATTGCGCGCGCAGACGGGCGAGCAGGGCTTCGCGTGCATCGAAGCAATTCGACAGACCGCCATTGGTTTTCGGCGTGCGGGCGCGGAGCATGCGGCCAGCGTCAAGCGCGAGCTGGATACGTTGCTCAACGAACTCCCGATCGCCCAGGCACTCGATGTCGTCCGGGCGTTTTCGTATTTCTCGCACCTGGTCAACATCGCCGAAGACGTGCATCAGAACCGGCGCCGCCGCGCCCATGCATTGGCAGGCTCCGCACCGCAGATCGGAAGTCTGCTGCACGCGCTCGATCGGCTGGCGCAGGCGCGGATCGGTGGCGATAGGCTCGCGCGCTGGTTCGACGATGCGCTGGTAAGCCCGGTGCTGACCGCGCATCCCACCGAGGTACAGCGGAGGAGCATTCTCGATAGCGAGCGCGAGATCGCGCGGCTGTTGCAGTGGCGCGACCGCGTCGCTCTGACGCCAGACGAGTCGGAAGCCTTGGAGACCGGTCTCTATCGCGAAGTGCTGGGACTGTGGCAGACGTCGATGCTGCGACTGTCGAAGCTGCGCGTCTTCGACGAAATCAACAATGGGCTCGCGTATTACCGTTACACATTTCTGGCCGAGGTGCCCAAGCTCTACGCCGCGCTGGAACGAAACCTGCGAAAGCTCCTTGGGGCGAGTGATGAGCTGCATCTGCCGCCGTTCCTGCGTCTAGGTTCGTGGATCGGCGGCGATCGCGACGGCAATCCCAACGTGGTCGCCGAGACGTTGCAGCATGCGATTCGAGCGCAGGCCTGCGTGGCATTCGCGCACTACCTCGACGAAGTGCACCGTCTCGGCGGCGAACTGTCGCTGTCGACACAACTGGTGACGCCGACCGCGCAACTGCTGGCGCTGGCGGACGCAGGACACGACGCCAATCCGCACCGCCGGGACGAACCGTATCGGCAGGCGCTGATCGGCATCTACGCACGCGTCGCCGCGACGGCGCGCGCGCTTGGACAGTATGTTGCGCCACGCGCTCCGCAGGCAGAGCTCGAGCCTTATGCGACGCCGGCGGAACTGGTGGCCGATCTGTCGACCATTCGGACCTCGCTCGCCACGCACGGCGCGCAGCTCATTTCCGCGGGCCGGCTCGATCCGCTGATCCGCGCCGTCGAAGTTTTCGGGTTTCACCTTGCGGTGCTCGATCTGCGTCAGAACGCGGACGTGCACGAAGACGTCGTCGGCGAGCTTCTGGCGCGTGCCGGTGTCGCCGACGATTATGCGGCACTTGCCGAGGCCGACCGGGTCGCGTTGCTCGCGAGAGAGCTCGGCGGGCCGCGCCTTTTGTTTTCGCCGCACCTGGAATACTCGCCGCGCACCGCGTCCGAGCTCGCGATCCTGCGCGCGGCGGCGGACATTCACGCGCGTTTCGGCGCGACGGCGCTGCAGAACTACGTCATTTCCAAGTGTGCGTCGCTCAGCGATTTGCTCGAGGCCGGCGTTCTGCTTAAGGAAGCCGGCCTTCTGCGCGGCGACGCGTTAGCGCTCAACATCAGCCCCTTGTTCGAGACGATTGACGATTTGAAGCGTTCGCCCGACATCATGCGCACCGCGTTCGCCTTGCCGTGCTACCGCGCATGGCTGGCGGGACGCGGCGATTGGCAGGAGGTGATGCTCGGCTATTCGGACAGCAACAAGGACGGCGGCTACCTCGCCGCCAACTGGGCGCTTTATCGCGCCGAGCTGGCGCTGGTCGACGTGTTTCGCGAGTCGCGCGTCAAGCTGCGGTTGTTTCACGGCCGCGGAGGAACCGTGGGTCGCGGCGGTGGCCCGAGCTACGAGGCGATCCTGGCTCAGCCCGCAGGCAGCGTTACCGGCGGCCTGCGCATCACCGAGCAGGGTGAAATCATCGCCAGCAAGTATTCCGATCCCGACCTCGGCCGCCGCAATCTGGAGACGCTGGTCGCCGCCACGCTGGAAGCGAGCCTGCTCGACACCGAGCAGATCGGCGATCGTGCGCAAGCGTACTATGCCGCCATGACCGAGCTTGCCGCGCATGCGCTCACCGCCTATCGCGCGCTGGTCTACGACACGCCGGAATTCATCGCTTATTTCCGCGCCGCGACACCGATCGCCGAGATCGCCGAGCTCAATATCGGCAGCCGGCCGGCGTCGCGCACCGCATCGTCGAAGATCGAGGACTTGCGCGCCATACCGTGGGTGTTCAGCTGGGGACAATGCCGGTTGATGCTGCCGGGCTGGTACGGCTTCGGTACCGCGGTCGACGTCTGGCTCGCGACCCATCGCGACGGATTGTCACTGCTTTCCGAAATGGTCGCGCGCTGGCCGTTCTTCAGGAGCGTCATGTCGAACATGGCGATGGTGCTGGCCAAGACCGACCTCGCAGTCGCGTCGCGCTACGCCGATCTTGTTCCGGACCGCGCGACCCGGGACAAGATTTTTTCGAGGATTGCCGCGGAGCATCGGCGGACCATCGAGCTGGTGCATGCGATTACCGGGCAGGCAACGCTGCTGTACGACAACCCGACGCTGGCGCGAAGCATCCGCGACCGCTTTCCCTATCTCGATCCGCTCAATCACCTGCAGGTCGAGCTGCTGCGTCGCTATCGCGCGGGCCAGACCGACGAGCGCACCAAGCGCGGGATACATTTGACGATCAACGGGCTCGCCGCAGGGTTGCGCAACAGCGGGTGAGACGGCGTCACGCCCTTGCTCAGCGGTACTTTTCGGCGCACATGATGACCTGAAGGTCGGTCGGGAATTCGAGACGCAGACGCGCGTCGGCTTTTGCCTTGGGCGCTCGCGCGCGCCAGCGCGTCGGCGGCGAGCGGCGAAATTGAAAAGCCTAACTGAAATCGACGACCTGCCCGACTGCTATATGACAACGACGGCACGCGATATGGTAGTGCGCGGCAGGAATTTTGTGGCTGCCACTGCGCCGTGGCGCGCGGCCGTCCTCCCATGGGGTCGCGAGATTTGCGTTTTCGCACTGGCGAGAGCGTCGTTCGCGCTTGCGGCCTGCCCAACTGCGTGCCGACGTTTATAATGGGGCTCGTGCGACGTAGTTATGTTCGTCGCCCCGGGACAGCCACTTCCAAGCGATGCGTATCCTTCTCAGCAACGACGACGGCTATTTCTCTCCGGGACTGGAACGCTTGGCCGCCGATCTGACCCCTCATGCAGAGATCACCGTCGTCGCGCCGGAACGCGACCGCAGCGGCGCGTCGAACTCGCTGACGCTGGACCGTCCGCTGACCGTGCGCCGCGCGCCCAATGGCTTTCTGTTCGTCAATGGAACGCCGACCGACTGCGTCCATCTCGCGGTCACCGGCCTGCTCGACGACCTTCCCGACATGGTGATTTCCGGCATCAACCACGGTGCGAATATGGGCGACGACACGATCTACTCGGGCACCGTCGCCGCTGCGATGGAGGGCTATCTGCTGGGCCTCCCGTCGATCGCGGTGTCGCTGACCAACAAGGCCGGCAAGCATTTCGAAACCGCGTCCAAAGTGATCGTCGATATGCTGATCCGGCACCGCCGGCAGCCTTCGGGCCCGTGGCTGCTCAACGTCAATGTTCCCGACGTGCCCCACGGCCAGTTGAAGGGCGAGCGTGTTACGCGGTTGGGCAAGAGGCACAAGGCGGAGCCGGTGATCAAGACCCAGACACCGCGCGGCGAGACGTGCTACTGGGTCGGTGCCGCGGGTGCGGCCGCCGATGCGGGCGAGGGCACCGACTTCGACGCGATCGAACGTGGATACGTTTCGGTGACGCCGTTACAGATCGATCTGACCAATCACGGTGACATGCCGCGCATTGCCGGTTGGCTTTCGGCGCGAGTGAAGACGGACGCAAACGCGTGACTGCCGGCGTCGAAAAGTTCGCCGGCATTGGCATGACCTCCGCCCGAACCCGTGCGCGGATGGTCGAGCGCCTGCGCGAACAGGGCATCCGCGACGAGGTTGTGATCTCGGCCATGGCCGCGGTGCCGCGGCACATCTTCGTCGAGGAAGCGCTGGCCATCCGCGCCTACGAAGACAGCCCGCTTCCCATCGGCGCGGGACAGACCATTTCGCAGCCCTATGTCGTCGCGCGCATGACGGAGCTTCTGCGCGCCGGACGCGAGTTGCCGCGGGTGCTCGAAATCGGCACCGGCTGCGGTTACCAGACGGCGGTGCTGGCGCACGTCGCGGGCGAGGTGTACACGGTCGAGCGTATTGCGGCGCTGGTGGCCAAGGCGCGGCGCAACCTGCGCGCGCTCAAGGTCGAAAACGTGCGCATCAAGCATGGCGACGGATCAAGCGATCTCGGCGAGGATCTGGAAGTCGACGGCATCATCGTTACTGCGGCGGCGACCAAGGTGCCCACGGGCTTACTGCGGTACCTCCGCGTCGGCGGTCGAATGGTGCTGCCGCTCGCCAGCCGCGATGAGGATTTGCGCGGCGTGCAACGACTGACGGTGTTGGACAAGGCGCTCGATGGCATCCGCGAACAAGCCTACGACGCGGTAAGATTCGTCCCGCTGCTCCCTGGACTCGCATGATTTTTTCAAAATGACGCCGCCCGATCGCAATCGTGCTTTGCTTGCTGCCGTTGCCGCGGCGCTTGTCCTTGCCGGCTGCATGACGCGACCACCGGCGCCCGTGGACGAACGAGCGCCTGCGGGTTTTGGCTCCCCGATGCCACCGCCGCCGCCCGCGATCGCAGCGCGCGAGCCCGAAGTGCGGCCACAGTTGTACACCGTGAAGCGCGGAGAGACGCTGGCGCAGATTGCGCTCGATCACGGCCTCGATTATCGCGAGCTCGCCGTCTGGAACAATATCGAGAACCCGAACGTGATACGCATCGGCCAGGTGCTTACGCTTTCTCCGCCCGGACAAGCAGGTGCCGGTCCCACCGGTGTGGTAACCGCACCACTGGTCACAACGCCATCCATTGCTCCAAGCAACGAGAGCCGCGCGCTGATGACGATGCCGGGCCGCGGCAACACGCCGACGTTCAAGACCGAACCGCGGGCGATGAAATTACCCTACTCGGATCAGGCGCTCGCACAGTTGCAGCACGCGCCGGCGTCCGCCACCCCTTCGCCAGCGCCAGCGACGACGCCTTCGCCGCCAACCGCCGCACCACTGGCGCCTGCCACCGCGCCGGCTCCCGCCAATATCGCAACGACGACGCCGCCGCCTTCGCGGACCGAGTCGGCGCGAGTACCCGAGATCGACGACGCCAAGCTGGATTGGGCGTGGCCGACGTCAGGCAAGGTCATCGCCGGATTTTCCGAAGCTTCGAATCTCAAGGGCATCGACATTGGCGGCAAGGCGGGTCAACCGGTGCTGGCCAGCGCGGCCGGTCGAGTCGTTTACGCCGGAGCGGGACTGCGCGGCTACGGCAAGCTGATCATCGTCAAGCACAACAAAACCTACCTTTCCGCGTACGCGCACAACCGCGAGATTCTGGTCAAGGAAGGACAGCAGGTCAGCAAGGGACAGAAGATCGGCGAGATGGGCGACACCGACGCCGACCAGGTCAAGCTTCATTTCGAAATTCGTCGCCTCGGCAAGCCCATCGACCCCGCGAAATTCCTTCCACCCGCATGAGCCTGCGGGCAACGACGACCCGCGGCTTCGCATGAGGGCTCCGTTGGCGACCGATAACGAGCGCCTGCCGGCTGCGACCGAGCCGGACACGCGGACGCGGGAGTTGCCGCTCGACGTGCCCGAGACCGGCGTAGGCGCCGACTTCCTCAACGACATCACCCAGATCTACCTCAACGAAATCGGACAGAGCCCGCTGCTCACTCCCGCGCAGGAGCTGGAATATACGCGCGCGAATCGCGATGGCGACTTCGATGCGCGGCAGAAAATGATCGAGCACAACCTGCGGCTC
>DAIQRF010000095.1:0-7693 GCA_036786505.1 Casimicrobiaceae bacterium
CGCTGCGCGCTATGGCGAGTTAGGCGAAGCGTTGCGGCCGCTGATCAACCCGCAGATGATCTCGAAGTACGGGATCGAGGTCCAAAGCTTCATTGTCGAAAACGTGTCGGTTCCCGCGGAGGTCGAGCAGGCGATCGACAAACGCTCGAGCATGGCCGCGGTGGGCAACCTCAACGATTACGTCAAGTTCCAGCTGGCGCAGGGGCTCGGCGCGCAAGGCGGAGGGGGCGGGATCGCCGGCGTCGGAGCCGAAATGGCGGTCGGCATGGCGATGGCGCAGCAGATGATGAATCAGCCCGGCGGCATCATGGGTGCGCAGGCAACTCCCGGCGTCGCCGGGCCAGCCGCGGCGCCATCGCCGACGGCAGCGCCGGACTTGATGACCCCGGCCCAGGTCGCGCAGTTGCTGGGCGTTGCCGAATCCGACGTTGTCGCCAGTCTCGACTCAGGCGACCTCAAGGGCAAGAAAATCGGCAGCCAGTGGCGCGTCACCAAAACCGCCATCGACCAATTCCTGCATTCCTAGTGTACTGAGTCAGAAGTTCCGAAGATAAAGGAGCGGATGAAAACGGTCGACAGGCAAGGCGCGAGGCCCGAAAGCGTACCCTTTGGTACGGTGAGGCCGAGCAACGCAGCATGGCGGCCGTTTTCACCGCGAACTATCGAGCGAATTTCTGACTCAGTACACCAGGAGCTACCGTGCGCATGACTCGCAGGCGGGCGTTGCGCGTCGTCGCGGCTTGTTGTCTTTCCGCGGCCGGCATCGGCTCGTCATTGGCGCAGGACCCGCGCGGCACGATCGCGCAAAAAGAGGCACGCAGCTGGCTCGCGCTGACCGATCGCGGCGACACCCTCGCGAGCTGGCGCGCCGCGGGCAAACAATTCCAGAACGCGATCACCGCCGACAAATGGGCCGACTCGCTCAAGCAGGTGCGGCCTCCGCTGGGGGCGCTGGTCGAGCGCACCGCACTGTCGACGCAATTCACCAAGAGTTTTGCGGGCGCTCCTGACGGTGACTATGCGTTGCTGGTGTTTCGTTCCAGTTTCGCCAAGAAAACCGACAGTCGCGAGACCGTGACGCTCGAGCACGAGGCCGACGGCGCCTGGCGGGTGATCGGCTACTTGATAGGCTGACGCGGGAGGGGTAAAGCGGTCGCCGACTAATAATTTGCGTGCCCGGCTCGCAATCAAATCACGCTATTATCAGCGCCCATGGCCGAGGAACTAGCCCGAGAGAAATTCGCCTGTCCGGCATGCGGAGCGGAGGCGATCTGGAATCCTGCCAAGCAAGCGCTGGTCTGCCCGTTCTGCGGCACGACTTCGCCGGCAAAGCTCGACGCCGACACCGGCGCGATCATCGAGCACGATCTGGTCACGGCACTTCGTGGTATCACCGACGACAAGCGCGGCTGGCAAACCGAAAAGCGTTACGTCAAATGCCAGAGCTGTCAGGCGATTTCGGTGCTTGATCCGCAACGCCAGGCGCAGCGCTGCGAGTTCTGTGGGTCGGCGCAACTCGTGCCCTACGAGCAGACCGAGGACGCATTCCGGCCGGAGAGCCTGCTGCCGTTCAAGGTCACCGAAGACAAAGCGCGCGACGGTATCCGCGCCTGGTACGGCAGGTTGTGGCTCGCCCCGAACAAGCTCAAACGCTCGGCGCTCACCGACACCGTCAAGGGCATCTATCTGCCGTACTGGACGTTCGATGCCAAGGTCGATGCGGCGTGGACCGCCGAGGCGGGGTTCTACTATTACACGACGGAATCGTATACCGATGGCAGCGGACGCTCGCAGACGCGGCAGGTGCAGCATGTGCGCTGGGAGAGCGCGTCGGGGCAGCTCCAGCATTTCTTCGACGACGATCTGATTTGTGCGTCGGTGGGCGTGCATGCGCCGCTGTTGCGCGGAATCGAGCCATTTCCGACGGCCGAGCTCAAGCCCTACGATGCAGGCTACGTGGCGGGCTGGGTCGTCGAGCGATATCAGATCGACGTGGTCGCGGCCGCGAAAGCAGCGCGCGACGATATGGATGCGAAGCTCCGTCAGATGTGCGCGGCGCAGATTCCCGGCGACACCCACCGCAATCTCGATGTCCGCGCGAACTATTCCGGACAGACCTTCAAGCACATTCTGGCGCCGGTGTGGCTGCTCAGCTATCACTTCGGCGCGAGGGCGTTTCAGGCAGTCATGAACGGCTTCACCGGAACCATCGCCGGCGAGTATCCCAAGAGCTGGGTCAAGGTCACCTTGCTCGTCCTTGCCATCGTCATCGTTCTGATCATTGCGCTCTCGCTCGGCAGCCATCGCTGACGCGCGCGGAACGCCGACAAATCGTATGAAGGCGGCCATTGTCACCGGCGTGTCGCGCGGCTTGGGCGAAGCGCTGGCCCGCGCGCTGCTGGCAGGCGGCTTCGCGGTGACCGGCATCGGCCGGGCGAGCGGCGCGGCGCTCTGCGGAGCGCATTATCGCTTCGTGGCCTGCGATCTTGCGGACACGATCAACATCGACGCCGCGCTGACGCCGGCATTTTGCGCCATTGCCGAGGCGCGGCCCGAGTTCTTGTGCCTCATCAACAACGCCGCGACCGCGGGACCGGTGGGGACGATCGGCTCGCTCGAGAGCGAAGCGCTGGCAGCATCGATGGCGGCAAACCTGGTGGCACCCATCGCCGTCGCAAATCTGTTCTGCCGCATTTTCGTCGGGGAGGCGCAGGTGCGACGGATCATCAATGTCTCATCCGGCGCCGCCGATTCACCGCTTCCCGGCGGCGGCCCTTATTCGATCGCCAAGGCGGGGCTCGAGATGCTGACTCGACAGCTCGCCGCCGAACACGACACGCCGACGTTTCGCGCAATTACGGTGCGCCCCGGCGTCATCGATACCGATATGCAGACGTTCATGCGCTCGCAAACGCGGGAAACGTTGCCGAGTATCGATCTGTTCCAAGGTTTCCACCGCCAACATCGCCTCGTCGCGCCGGACACGGTCGCGGGCAAGATCGTCGACAAGCTGGTGCTGAGCGACGTCGAGCAGGGCCGCACGTACAATTACCGCGAGCTGTGACACCGGCCCGAATGCTCAGAACGCAGTCAGTTTGGCGGGAAGATCTTCAGGGCGCGTTGCCAATGCTTGCGCGCCCGCGCTCAGCAGCTCTTCGCGTGTTCCGTAGCCCCAAAGCACGCCAAGACCCGCGACCTTGTTTGCGCGCGCTGCGACCATATCCTGGGTGCGATCACCAATCATTACACATCGGACGGGCGATATTTGCTCGGCTGCCAGCAGCGCTGCCATCAAGTCGCGCTTGTCGTCGAGTCGTCCCTCAAGGTCGGGTCCATGCACGCCATGAAGGTGCGGCGCAAGGCCGAGATGCGCGACGATGCGCTCGGCGTACAGCTGGGGTTTCGACGTGCAAACGAACAAGCGGTTGCCGCCAGCGGCCAATTCCTCGAGCGCGTCGGCGATGCCCGGGTACACAGCGTTTTCGCGCCAGCCGTACGCCGAGTAACGATCGCGGTAGTGCGAGATCGCGGATTCGATTCGCTCACCGTCGTCCGTTGAAAGGAGTCGCGCAAAGCTGTGGCGCAACGGAGGGCCGACACATCCGCGCAGAACAACTTCATCGGGCAGCGCGCATCCCATCGCCTGCAGTGCATGGATCACGCAGCGGCTGATGCCCTCGTAATTGTCGGTCAGCGTGCCGTCGAGGTCGAAGAGCAGGCAGCGCGCGTTATTCACTGCTGCCGCAGCCAGGGACTGACTCGGTAATCGAGAACGCTGCCCTCCGCTCCCGCTTCCCACATGAGGCAATAGAGCTGCCTGCGATCGGCGGCGAAATCACCCGATTCCGATGTCGTGCCGTCGCGACTTACCGGCATGATTACCGCGTTATTATCGTGAAAGTGAATATTGAACGCCACCGGTAGCCGCGATTCGAATCGATAGGCGATGCGCTCACCGGGTTCGAGCGCAACGCATTCCTCGATCATGGCGTACGGCGCAAGCTCGATACCGAACACAGCTTTGGGCGCCTCCAGGCGGCCGGGAACGGAAGCGCAGCCGGCCGTCATCGCGATCCAGAATGCCGCGCCGTGAATTGCACAAAGTCGGGTATTCACTTGCCTGGTCATGTGCGAACGCGGCTGCGTGGTCCATTGTAAACTGAGTTGCGCAGGGAATTGCACGCGGGCGAGCACTGTGCGGGTCGCTGGCATAATGTCCGTGACTCAATTCTAACAAGCGCTAACAAACATGCTGGCACGGCGATGAGCAAATGGGTGCAAGGTCGAGTGGCCGGCAAGCGGCAATGGTCCGAAAGACTGTTCTCGCTGCAAGTCGCGGCGCCCGAAGTCGGGTTCGTCGCGGGCCAATTCGCGCGCCTCGCATTGCCCGCACCTGAAGGTTCCAAGGAGCCGATGCTCGGCCGCCCCTACTCCTTCGTCAACGCCCCGCAGGACGCCCCGCACGAGTTCTACTTCAACGTGCTGCCCGAAGGCCCTCTTTCGCCGAGACTTGCCGCCCTCAATCCGGACGATCCGGTGTGGCTGCTCGATCGTGCCAATGGCTTTTTCAGCATGCCGGAGGTGCCGTCCGCCGCGGCGCTGTGGTGCCTCGCGACGGGCACTGGCCTCGGGCCCTTCCTGTCGATCCTGCGTACTGCCGATCCCTGGGAAAAATTCGAGCGCGTGGTGCTGGTTCACGCGGTGCGATACGCGCGCGACCTTTCCTATGCCGATGAGATCGCCAGTGTCGCCGCCGCGCAAACCGGGCGCTTCGCCTTCATTCCCTTCGTCAGCCGGGAGCCTCATCGCGGTGCACTACAAGGCCGTATTCCGGGCGCGATCAGCGATGGCCGGCTGGAAGCTTGGGCAGGGGTGCCGCTTACCGCCGAAAACGCCCACGCCATGCTATGCGGCAATCCGGAAATGGTGCGCGAAACGAAAGAAGTGCTCGAAGGACGCGGCATGCGGCGCCACCGCCGCCGCGAGCCCGGCCATTTCACGCTGGAAACCTATTGGTGAGGCACCCGCGCTAAAGGGGTGCTGCGAGCGAGTCTGTGCGATACCTTGCGGTAGCGAGCGCACGCTCTCTCGCAAGTCCAAGCGCTGTGGCGCGGCGAGCCCTCGGGACGGATGCGGCTGAGCCTTCGATGCGGTACGGTGTCAGCCTTTGACCTCGATCAGCTCCACGTCGAAAATCAGTGTCGCATTGGGTGGAATAACCCCGCCGGCGCCACGTTCGCCATAGCCCATGTCGGGCGGAATGATCAAGGTCCGCTGCCCGCCAACCTTCATTCCCTGAACGCCTTCTTCCCAGCCACGAATGACGCGCCCTTCGCCGAGAAAGAAACCAAACGGCACGTTGCGGTCGCGCGAGGAGTCAAACTTGGCGCCTTTTTGGCTTGTCGTCGGATCGTAAAGCCATCCAGTGTAGTGTACAACGACGGCCTTGCCCTTGACCGCTTCAGCGCCGGAGCCAACCTTGATATCGATCGTTTGCAATTCTTTTTCCTTGGCATCTAACTTGCTTGACACGGGTGCGGGAGGAGATCCGGACGGTTGAGAGTACGCCGGATGGCCGGTTCCGAGGTAAGCGGCGGCGCTTAAGAGTGCCACCAGGCAGACCTGGCCGGGAACTGCTTTTATCTTCATTTTGACCTCACGCTTCGACGCCGCGGCAGCGAAGCACGCGGGTGCGGTTTCGAAAGACGCGAATGTTAACCTAATCCGCGGAGGTTTTTGCGCTGGAGGCAATTTTGGGCTATAAGTTTGGGTTCGTTCGTTTCCGGACGAATCTGTGTCCTGTGGAGCCGCAATGACCACGGTTTCCGGCGCGCGCCAGGGGCACACCCACCGCCGACAGGCAGCACCGATGAAAGCGATGTTCGGATTTCTGACACCGCAGGCGAAAGATTTGTCCGATCCGCTGCAGAACGCCAAGGTAGCGGCGGTGTGGTTGCGCCAGTTGCCGTCGCTCGACGTGATCGGCAGGCAACAGCAGGTCATTGCCGTCCTCGACACCATGCGCAAGACGCAGCGCGCCCCGGACTTGAACCGCATCAACGCCCTCCAGTTCGTCGATGCGGCACTCGGCGCCGACCGGCGCCAGTTGATCAGGCAATACATTGAAAATGCCGAGAGCGCGCCCAAGCTGGCGGACCGCATCTGGCAGGCGTTGTGGGAGATGAGCCAGTCGTTCATGCTGGCGTACCAGTCGGCTCTCGAGACGGCGGTACTCGAGGCCAACAATGCGCGCTGGAAAGCGGCACTTCCGCTGCTGTTCGTGCGGCTGGTCCATTTTCACGGCACCGATGCCAAACTCCGCGTGTTCAAGTACGAGCGCTGGATTCCCGCCAAATGGATCGAATTGCACGGCACGTACCTGCGCTCGTGTGAGATGCATTGCGACCGGCAGCCGGTGGCGCTCCCGGCGGCCGGCGCCGCCGCGCAGCCGTGGTCGGTCGAACAGGAATATCTCTACGTGCTGCTGGTTCACCAGCTCAATACCGGCAACCTGAGCCCCACCGAGATCGACTGGGCCAGCTCGCAGCTGCGGGCGTGGAGCCGTCGCCTGTCGCTGGAGCCGATTCCGAAGTCGATGGAAGGCTTTTTCGTCGATCTCGCGGGCCGCGAGGGGATCGTGCGTCGCACCGGCAACGACCGCGGCTCGATGCTGCGCTATCTGGACACGACGCCTTTGGCGGAAGGCATGGACCGCGCCATCAACGCGCTCCGCGATGCGGAAATGACCGACCAGGGCCCGATCGCGGCGATCAACCAGCAGCGGCTCGACGTACTGCGCAAGATTCAGCCGGCGCTGGCGCCTACGTTTCACAGCGAGTTGCGCCGCGATCCGCGAACCGCGGTGGCGGTGTCGGCACGGGTGCGCATCGGACTTTCGCGAATCTGCGCCGATATCGGCGCCAAGGCGGAAGACGCTTCGGCGGAATCGGGCACCGAGCAGATCGAGGTCTATCCGGTCGCCGCTGCGCCGCGCCCCAAGCGGAAAGCGCTGGTAGAGGACGACTCGCTCGCTGCCAGTCTGTCGTCGTGGAGCGATCCGATGTGGGAGGTCAAGGATCGCAGCGTTGCCGGCTTGAGGATCGCTGCGACCGGGGGCATCGGCCAGAGTCTGACCCTCGGCGCGCTGGTCGCCGTAAGACAATCCGATATCGAAGGCTGGCTGCTCGGCGTGGTGCGCCGCCTGAACAAGGTGTCGAACGAGGAAGTCGAAGCCGGCGTCAATATCATCGCCGAACGCATGGTCGCGGTCACGCTGTCGGCGAAGCGCCGTCCAAACGAGGACATGGGTTACGTCGTCAACGGCCTGGACATGTCGACCATGGGCGAGCGCTTCGAGGGGCTGTATCTTCCTCCGCCTTCGCGCCCGGACAAACCACTGGCGATGAAAACGGTCATCGTGCCGACGTCCGAATACGCCGAAGGGCGTAACGTCATCCTGACCACCGCGCATTCGGTGTACACGGTTTCGCTGCGGCACTTGGTCGAGCAGCGTCCCGACTGGAGCTGGGCGACGATTCAAATCGTCGAAAAGACGTCGCGCGACGGGTAGCTGACGTTCGCGGCGCGCCAAGAATCAGCGCGCGCGCTATCGATCGAGAGGGTGGAATCTCAGCGTCAGGCTGCGTTGGAACAGTTCCGGCGTTTCCGGCCTCGGCAGCGGCGAAGATTTGAC
>DAIQRF010000096.1:0-367 GCA_036786505.1 Casimicrobiaceae bacterium
GGGGCTCGACGTGGCTGGCGATCAAGTATCAGCTTGGCGTCGTCGCGCCGGAGCTGTCCGTGGCCTATCGCTTCGGGCTTGCCGCGATAGCGCTGTTCGTGTGGTGCCCGGCCACGCGACGATCGCTGCGCTTTTCCGCGCGCGACCATGGATATCTCGCAGCGCTTGGCGTCATGCTCTTTGGCTTGAACTACATCGGCATCTATTGGTCCGAGCGCTTCGTGACTTCCGGCCTGGTGGCGGTGCTGTTTTCGACCATCGTATTTATAAATCCCGCCGGCATGCGGCTCGCATTCGGCACGCCGCTGTCGGCACGCACGTTAATTGCCGCAACGGTCGGTGTCGGCGGCGTCGCGCTGCTCTTTCT
>DAIQRF010000096.1:377-7676 GCA_036786505.1 Casimicrobiaceae bacterium
ACGCACGGCGGCTCCGCGGGCTATGGTGTCGCGTTCGGGCTCGGCGCCACGGTGATCGCGTGCGGCGGCAACCTGATCGCGATGCGCAATCACAAGGCCGGCATCCCGACCTTTCCGGGCACCGCATGGGGTATGGCCTACGGCGCACTCAACGCCGCGCTTGCCGCCGTCGCGCGCGGCGTGCCATGGACATTCGATACGGGTCCCGCGTATCTGCTTTCGCTGGCGTACCTGTCGGTGTTCGGCAGCATCATCGCCTTCGGTGCTTACCTCACGCTGCTCAAGCGCGTGGGCGGCGGCCCGGCCGCATTTGTCGGCGTCGCCACACCGGTGATTGCGCTCGCGCTCTCTAGCTTATTCGAAGGCTATCACTGGACGTGGGTCGCGGCGCTCGGCGTGGTCCTGGCGGTGGCGGGGAACTGGCTGGCGCTGCGACCGGGGCGCGGAGACGCGGCGAAGTAGCGTGAGCGCTTGGATCATCGAATCGATGTAGCGAAATATCGCGACACAACGGTCCCGAACCGGCCTACGAATTCGATCAACGCATCGCCTGGTAGCCAGGCCGTCGAGCGAGCCGTGCGGGCTCGTCGCGGAGGGGTTGTGCCAACCACCGCCAACCCTCCCGGTGGCCGTGACCTTCTCGGCGGCGAACCCTGGAACGGCCCATCGCCAGCACCCACGCCGGGCGGTTGCCGCCCGAAATCGGCGTTCGATCCGCCCGACCAACCCCCAAATGCGCGGGGTCGTGTGGTTGAATCCCCCCATCCTTTCCACCATTTCGATCTTGATCCGTACGGTCTGAGCGTGCTACACCTATAGCGTTGAACGCCCTAGCACCAACGCGAAAACACACGAATGAAGACGGTAGGCCGCCGTGATTCACAAAGGAGATCGAACATGAGCAAAGACAAGACAACGAGTAAATCCAAAAATCGCAAACGGAAAAATAGCTCGGCTCCTCCCTACGGAGAGGCACAATTGGCCGAGGGGGGCGAGCTACACCAAGTTGCCGGTGGCGAGCATCCCGCGCTCACCACCAATCAGGGCGTCGCGCTTTCGGACAATCAAAACTCGCTCAGGGCCAATCCGCGCGGACCTACACTGCTGGAAGACTTCATCCTGCGCGAAAAAATCTTCCATTTCGATCACGAGCGCATTCCGGAGCGGATCGTTCATGCACGGGCGACGGGAGTGCATGGGTTTTTCGAGCTGACCGCCTCGTTAAAGCAATACACCACCGCCAGGATACTCACCGAGGTTGGTGAAAAAACGCCCGTGTTTACCCGTATATCGACGGTTGCGGGCGGCGCGGGTTCAATCGACACACCGCGCGACGTGCGCGGGTTTGCCGTCAAGTTTTATACCAAGGAAGGCAACTGGGATTTGGTCGGCAACAATATCCCGGTTTTCTTCATCCAGGATGCCATCAAGTTTCCCGATCTGATCCATGCGGTAAAAATGGAACCCGATCGCGGCTTTCCGCAATCAGCGACCGGGCACGACACGTTCTGGGATTTCATTTCGCTCACCCCAGAATCGATGCACATGGTGATGTGGATCATGTCAGACCGCACCCTGCCCCGTTCGCTGCGCATGATCGAGGCTTTTGGCGTGCATAGCTTCCGGCTGATTAACGACGCGGGCGAATCGACCTTCGTCAAATTCCACTGGCGTCCCAAGCTCGGCTTGCAATCCACCATCTGGGACGAAACCGTGAAGATTTCCGGCGCCGATCAGGACTACCATCGCCGCGATATGTTTGAAGCCATCGAGGCGGGTCGTTTCCCCGAGTGGGAATTCGCGGTGCAACTTTTCACGCAGGAAGAAGCGGACAAATTCCCCTTCGATCATCTCGACGCAACCAAGCTGATTCCCGAAGAACTGGTGCCACTAAAAGTCATCGGCCGCATGGTCCTTGATCGTTGGCCGAATAATTTCTTTGCGGAGACCGAACAGGTTGCTTTCTGCCCTTCGCACGTCGTGCCGGGAATCGACTTTTCAAATGATCCCTTGCTGCAAGGCCGTCTATTCTCCTACCTCGACACCCAGCTTTCGCGTCTGGGTTCGCCCAATTTTCATCTGATCCCGGTCAATGCACCCAAGTGCCCGTTCGCCAACCATCAGCGCGACGGACACATGCAGATGGCGCAGCCCAAGGGCCGTGTGGCCTACGAGCCCAACTCCCTGTCTGAAGACTCCCCTCGCGAAACGCCGACGATGGGTTTCGGTAGCGCTCCGGTAAGCGAGACCGGCGAAAAAGGACGCATCCGTGCCGAAAGCTTTGCCGATCATTACAGCCAGGCGCGGCAGTTCTATCGCAGCCAAACCAGGTATGAGCAGGCGCACATCGCCTCGGCCCTGGTGTTTGAGCTCTCTAAAGTCGGGCATCTACACATACGCGAGGCCATGGTCGGTCACCTGCGCCATATCGACGAAGACCTCGCCCAACGCGTCGTCACGGGCCTTGCCCTGAGAAAAATGCCCGCTGCGCCGGTGGCCGCAGCACCGGTGCTGGAGCTGGCTCCTTCACCCGCATTGCAGATCATCGGCAAGATGAAGGGCACGCTCGAGGGACGCGCGATTGGAATCCTGGTCGCGGATGGCTCGGACGGTGCTGCCATCAAGAAAATCAGCACAGCGGCCACGGCTGCCGGCGCCACGGTGAAGATCGTAGCCCTCAAAGTGGGCGGCGCGAAGCTGGCTGATGGCTCCATGCTGGCGGCCGACGGACAACTGGCAGGAACGCCTTCTGTCGTGTTCGACGCCGTCGCCATCATCCTCTCCGACGGGGGCGCCAAAGCGCTGATGATGGAAGGCGCCGCGATCGAGTTCGTGGGCGACGCTTTCGGTCACCTCAAAGCGATCGCGGCCGACAATGGTGCCCAAGCCCTGTTGAAAAAAGCCGGCATCGGAAAAGACGCGGGCGTTGTCGATGCCAATAACGGGGCCGCATTCATCGCCGCGGCAAAGACCCGCCAGTGGGATCGGGAAAAATCTGTTCGAACATTGGCTTAGAGCTTATCGACAGCATTCGCTTGCGCCCATCCGGTTCTCAGATGCCGGTGGGGTATATTGAGGCGCATGAAAATCCCGAAGCGGCTGCAGCCGCTCGTCGACGATGGCGTGATCGACTCGGTCGTGCGTCAGCTCATGAGCGGCAAGGAAGCGATGGTCTTCGTGGTGCGATGCGGCGCGGAGTCGCGCTGCGCCAAGGTCTACAAAGAAGCCGACAAGCGCAGTTTCCGCCAGGCCGTCGACTACACCGAGAACCGCAAGACGAAGAACAGCCGCCAGGCGCGCGCTATTGCGAAGGGCACGCGCTTCGGGCGCGAGGCGCAGGAGAAGGCGTGGCAGAGCGCGGAAGTGGGCGCGCTCTTTCGGCTTGCGGCGGCCGGCGTGCGCGTGCCCCGGCCCTACAATTTCCACGCCGGCGTGTTGTTGATGGAGCTCGTCACCGACGACGAGGGCAACGCAGCGCCGCGCCTGAACGATGTCGAGTTGACGCCGGAGAGCGCGATCGACCTGCATCGCCGTCTCATCCGCGAAGTCGTTCGCATGCTGAGTGCCGGCGTCGTGCACGGCGACCTCAGTGAATTCAACATTCTCCTCGGCGCCGAGGGGCCTGTGCTCATCGACCTGCCGCAGGCGGTGGACGCGGCAGGCAACAACCACGCGCCGCGCATGCTGGTGCGCGACGTGGACAACCTGCGACGGTTCTTCGGGCGATTTGCGCCCGAGCTTATCGCCACCGATTATGGCAAGGAGATATGGGCGCTCTACGAGTCGGGCGCACTGCACCCTGACGTCGAGCTCAGCGGGCGCTTCGAGCACGTCGAGACGACAGTCGACCTGGACAGCGTCATGCGCGAGATCGATTCCGCGCGCCTCGAGGAAGGCGCCCGGCAATTGCGAATGCAGGAACGCGAGTAGCCGACCAGGTCTGGCGACGCGCGCGCGTCGCACGGATTGCTGCAATGATCGACCCACCGCAGGCAACTCATTCTGCGTTACTGGGGACCGTGCGCGTCCTCGAAGAATTCACGCATCAGGAAAGTTTCCAACGCCGAGTTGTCCGAGAGACGAGCGGATAGCAGGACGTTGTGGCCCAGTCGCGGCGATTCCCAGGTGAAATCCTCTTTTTCGAATTCTCGAACAATGGCGATCATCTTGCGCACCACGGCAATACGCATGTCGCTGTTGTCACCCTTCCGCACCTCGATGAGCTGCGGCGTCTTGCGGCCCATATCCTTATTCCACCCGTAGAATTCGAACGCTGCATCGTCGTAGGTCATGCGCTTGATCTGGAATATGCCGCCGCCTCTTTTCGTATCTTGCGCGGCGACCCCACGTGCCGGCGCGGGGAGATTGGCCGCGATGGTGCGATTGAATCGAGCCTTTTCGTCGTCGATGGGAGCGGCTTCTTGCTCACCACGCTCACGGCGCCTCGCCTGGATGTACGCCGCAAGATCACCCTCCAGCGGCGGATTGGGCTGCGGCGGCGCGGCAACTGCCGGAGCCGCTGGCGGTGGCGACAGAATGGCAGGTGCCTCCGGATTGGGTAGCGTGACCACCGGTGGCGGCCGCATGCGCAACACTGTCCTTGGCGGCTTGGGTGGGGAGCGCGGCGACGCCTGCATCGGTGGCGGGGACTCTGGCGGTGGTGATGTCGGCCTCGGCGTCGGCGGGGCAGCGAGTCGCACCTGCAACCGATCGCTTGTCTGATCCTGTTCCTGGTTTCCCGGAGCGAGGAGGGGCGTTCGCGGTATCCATATAAAAAGCACCGCAACGTGGATAAGTATCGACAGCGCGATCGTCACCCAGAGCCTGGGGACGGTCACGACGTCCTGCCGGGCCCGAGGTTCGTCGAGCCAGTGGCTCATCGGTCAGTCGTTTCTGGGTGGCAAAGAATCGGGAGTGAGTCCGGCCGTCGCAAACCTGGCTTTGACACGAGGTTCCATCGAATCGAATGCTGCCGGCGCGCCTCAATTCGCGGATGTTATACGAACTGAAAGACGACTATCGCGATGCCGAGGGCGATTCGCAATCACAACGCCGGCATCCCGACCTTTCCGGGCACCGCATGGGGCATGGCCTACGGCGCACTCAGCGCCGGGATACCTGCCCACTCGACTCTCGAGCTAACGCAAACCGCGCGCCTTCGGATTGCGCCGCGGTGCTTGCCGTCGCGGTCCACCTGTCGTTTCCGACAGTTGACCGGTCGGCCACGCGCGAATAATTTCAACAGCTCGCACCACACGCGACGAACCCATGCCCATTCACGCGGCAGGGTCAATCGTGCGCGTTGTTCATCGGCTTCTCATCCGTTTGGATGATTGCGCCGTGAACGTATTTCGCCAATATTTGAGCGGAAGCCGCAAAGAAGCTTCGTGCCAATTCAAAGGGGAGCAGGGTGGGGTTGTCAAACGCGGGCGGGCACTCGGGTGCTCAAGAGGAGCGATCGGCGCGCCGATGCTGCGCGCACCCGTGCATGACGCGTCTGTTGATGCTGCTGGCCCTGTTGCTGTCGGCCGCTTACGTCGAAGCGCGCGCCGGCCTGTATGCGAAGACGCTCATCCAACGCGGCGTTCCGGTCGCGACGGCGCTAAGCAGCCAGACGATCACGTTCGGTGCCCTGAGCGGGAAGGTCTACGGCGTCCTGCCGTTCACGGTGCGCGCAACCGCGTCCTCCGGATTGCCGGTGAGCTTCGCTTCGCTGACGACGCCGGTGTGCACCGTCAGCGGCGTCACGGTGACCATCATTTCAGCCGGTACGTGCACGATTCAGGCGTCGCAGCCTGGCAACGCGACGTTCGCTCCAGCACCGAAGGTGAGCCGGAGCATTACGGTATCCAAGGCGAGTCAGACGATCACATTCGGCGCGCTCGCTGCCAGCGTCTATGGCGCCGCGCCGTTCGCGGTCGGCGCCATGGCGTCTTCCGGTTTGACGGTGAGCTTCGCGTCGACGACGACGGCTGTCTGCAGACTCAGCGCCAGCACGGTGACCGTCGTCGCTGCCGGAACTTGCACCATTCGAGCGTCGCAGGCGGGCAACGGCAACTATAAGGCGGCGACGGCCGTAAGTAAGGGCTTCACCGTCGCCAAGGCAAACCAGACCATTGCCTTCGGCGCGCTCGCCGCGAAGATCTATGGCGCCGCGCCCTTCGCGGTCAGCGCGACAGCATCCTCCGGGCTGGCGGTGAGCTTCGCGTCGACGACGACATCTGTCTGCACGGTCAGCGCCAACACGGTGACCATCATTGCTACGGGAACTTGCACCATTCGAGCGTCGCAGGCGGGCAACGGCAACTACAGTGCGGCGACGGTGGTAAACCAGAGCTTCGCCGTTGCGAAGGCGAGCCAGACGATTACGTTTGGCGCCTTGGCCAATCGTTCGCTGGGGACCGCGCCGTTCTCGATTGGCGCGACGGCATCGTCCGGGCTTGCGGTGAGCTTCGCATCGCTCACCGTGCCGGTTTGCACTATGAGCGGCTCGACGCTGACCCTAATTGGCGCCGGCACTTGCACGATCCAGGCGTCGCAGGCAGGTAATGGCAACTACGTCGCCGCAGTGAACGTCAGCCAAAGCTTCAGCGTCACATCGCTGACACCGCAGACCATCACGTTTGCCGCGCTGGGCAATCGGTCAATGGGGACGGCGCCGTTCACCGTCGCCGCGACCGCGACTTCCGGCCTGCCGGTGAGCTTTGCGTCACTCACGTCGCCGGTGTGCACCCTGAGCGGCACGACGGTGACGCTGGTTACTATGGGAACCTGCACGATTCGAGCGTCACAGGCGGGCAACGCAACCTACGCGGCGGCGCCTAACGTCGATCAGAGTTTCAGCGTTACCAGCGCAGCGCCGACCATCAACTTTGTCCCCGCCGCCAACTATGCGACAGGCACCTATCCGGACAGCATTGCGCTCGGGGATTTTAACGGTGATGGCATACCGGACCTGGCGGTTGCCAACGCTTTTTCGGCTAATGTTTCCATTCTGATCGGCCATGGCGACGGCACGTTTTCGCCGGGCACCAATGTGCCATCTGGCGGCACACCCGTCGCGGTGGCGGTGGGGGATTTCAACGGTGACGGCAAGCTCGATCTGGCGCTCTGCGACTTCACGAGCGGCAACGTCATCATATTTGCCGGCAACGGCAATGGAACATTCACTCGCGTGAGCTCGTTCAGTTCCGGGCTCTATCCGAGCGGCATTGCCGTGGCCGATGTGAATCTCGACGGCAAGCTTGACTTGATCATAGCCAACACCACGTCCGGTAGTACGACGGGCCAGACGGTCAC
>DAIQRF010000097.1:0-4989 GCA_036786505.1 Casimicrobiaceae bacterium
AGAATGGTGGCAGCGTGCCGCTAAGATAGCAGCAACCGGGCCGGTGTGGAAATGACCGTCCCTTTTGGATTCGCGATGACAACTGCCCTTCCAGCCCTTTCGCTGCTCGAAACTCGCGTGCTCGGCGTGCTGGTCGAAAAGCAGCACACGGTCGCCGATACGTATCCGCTGACCTTGAACGCGTTGATCGCGGGCTGCAATCAGAAGACGAGCCGCGACCCGGTGTTGAGCGCCACCGACGCGGAGGTCCAATCGACGGTCGACCAACTCAAATCGCTGTCGCTGATCGTCGAATCGAGCGGTGGCCGGGTGATGCGCTACGCGCACAATGTCGAACGCGTATTGGGGCTGCCGTCGCAGGCGGTCGCAATGCTGGCGACGCTCATGTTGCGCGGACCGCAAACGCTCGGCGAGCTTCGGATCAACTGCGACCGGCTGCACCGCTTCGCCGATATTTCGGCGGTGGACGCATTTCTGCAGGAACTCGCCGCCCGCCCGAGCGGATCGCTGGTGGCCGAGCTTCCTCGGTCGCCGGGATCGAGAGAGAATCGCTGGATGCACTTGTTGTCCGGCGCGCGGCCGCCGGATACCGTTCCCGCGGATGGCTCCGCGCCGCTCGCCGGCGATGTCGTCACACTGGCGGAAATCGCAGCGCTCAAGGCCAACGTGCGTCATCTCGAGGAGGAGCTCGAAGCGCTCAAGAGCACCGTCGCCAATTTGCGCAGCGAACTCGGCGGCGCCTAGCGAGGATTACCGAAACGCGCAACGGGTGGCACGCGCGGTCGCGTAGAATCGCCAATTCGCGTTGAACCAGAGGAGTGGGTCGCATGGGATTGCTGGACGGATTGCTGGAAAACGTGCTTGGCATCGGCACGCAGCAGAGTCAGGGCTCGATGCTGCAGGTTGCATTGCAGGTGCTCGAACAAAACGGCGGCTTGCCGGGCATCATCAGCAAGTTCGAGCATGGCGGCATGGCCGACCATGTCGGCTCGTGGGTGGGCACCGGCGCCAACATGCCGATCAGCGGCGCACAACTTCAGGAAATTCTGGGCAGCGGATCGATCGGCGAGATCGCGCAACGGCTCGAGTTGTCGCACGCCGATGCGAGCTCGGGATTGGCGCAAACGCTGCCGCAGGTCATCGACAAGCTGACGCCTGACGGTCAGGTGCCGGCAGATCATGGCGATCTCGTTGCGCGGGCGCGCGCGATGCTGGAGCAAATGCAATCCGGCCAAGGAATCCGTCCCTCGTAACGCTACAATGCGGCCGGGCGGCGTTAAGTCGCCCGGCCTTTTTTTGCGCGTGTACTGACCCATGGTTGAGCCCACGCTACTCACTGCTGCGATTCTCGGCCTGATCGAGGGACTGACCGAGTTCCTGCCGGTTTCCTCGACCGGCCACCTCATCGTCGCCGCATCACTGCTCGACTACACCGGTGACCGGGCGAAGCTGTTCGAGATCGTGATCCAGGCAGGCGCCATCCTCGCCGTCTGCTGGGAGTATCGCCGCAAGCTCATCGGCGTTACGGCCGGCCTGTTCTCCGATCGAACCGCGCAACGTTTCGCGATCAACCTCGCCATCGCCTTTCTGCCCGCGGCGATTCTCGGCCTCGCCTTTAGCCGCATGATCAAGGCCCACCTCTTCGCACCGGTGCCGGTAGCCTCGGCATTCGTCGTCGGCGCCTTCGTGATTCTTTGGGCCGAGCGCCGGCAACGCCGCAATCCGGCGACGGTGAAGATCGAAAGCGTCGACCAGATGCGCTGGAGCGATGCCCTCAAGATCGGCATCGCGCAGGCGTTCGCGCTCATTCCCGGGACGTCGCGCTCGGGTGCGACCATCATCGGCGGGATGCTGTTCGGTCTGTCGCGGCCGGCTGCAACCGAGTTCTCGTTTTTTCTGGCGATTCCGACGCTGCTCGCCGCAACCGGTTATGAGCTGGTGAGGAACCGCGGTCTTCTGGCCGCCGGCGACTTGGCGATGATTGCCGTCGGTTTCGTCGTTGCCTTCATCAGCGCCTTGCTCGTGGTGCGCTGGTTGTTGCGCTACGTTGCACATCACGATTTCGTTCCATTTGCGTGGTACCGGATCGCGTTCGGCCTGGTGATTCTCGGCACCGCGTACGCGGGCCTGGTGCGCTGGGATTAACGCCGTGAGCCCGCGGCGGGGGGGCGCCGATCGGAGGGCGGTGGCACGCATGAGCTTTGTCGGGCCGGCATTCGCCGTGATCGGCATCCTCGGGTTTTCGTTCAAGGCGATCCTGATCAAGCTGGCCTACTCGTGGGCGCCGATCGACGCCGTCACGCTACTCGCGTTGCGGATGATTTATTCGGTGCCGTTCTTCGCGCTGATGGCTTGGTGGGCCAGCAAGGCGCCGCACGTCAAACCGATGCGGCGCCCGGATTGGCTAGCCCTTCTCTGGCTGGGGTTCATCGGCTATTACCTCGCCAGCCTGCTCGACTTCATGGGCTTGCAATACATTACCGCGTCGCTTGAGCGGCTGGTGCTGTTCCTCTATCCGACGATGGTGGTGCTGCTTTCGGTGGCGCTGTTCAAGAAACGCGTCGGCGGCCGAATAGGGGTGGCGCTTGCGCTTTCCTACGCCGGCATTCTGCTCGTCTTCGAGCACGATCTTCGCGTCGCCAGCGACACCCATGGTCTCTGGCTCGGCGGAGCGCTGGTGTTCGCGGGTGCATTCTGCTACGCGCTGTATCTGGTCGGCGCGGGACCGGTCATCGCACGTCTTGGAAGCCTGCGTTTCATTGCCTGGGCGATGCTGACCTCGGCGGTATTCGTCATCGTTCAGTTCCTGCTGACTCGACCACTCGCGGCGCTGGCCGCGCCGCCATCGATTCAGTTGCTGTCGCTGGTGATGGCGCTGTTCTCGACGGTATTGCCGACGTTCCTGGTGGCGGAGGCGATCAAGCGCATCGGCGCCAACCGTACCTCGCTCATCGGCTCGCTGGGACCGGTGTTTACGATCTGGCTCGGCTGGTGGATTCTCCGCGAAGCGGTGCACTGGATCCAGCTTCTCGGCGCCGCGCTGGTGCTGGGCGGCGTCACGCTGGTGACCATGAAGCCGGCAGGGCGTGCATAGCGCTTAGAATACGTCTCCACCCATATCAAACGTTGCAGGAGAACTCCATGGCCCCCGACACTTCCGAACGCCGCGCTCCGCTCTCCCTCAGTGATGCGGCGTTGCTCCGCCACCAATGCTATATCGACGGCCGCTGGTGCGATGCCGATTCGGGCGAAACGTTCGACATCGTCAACCCGGCAACGGCGGTAAGAATCGGTGCTGCCCCGATGATGGGCGCGGGAGAGACCGCGCGCGCAATCGAGGCGGCGGACCGGGCATGGCCGGCGTGGCGCGCCAAGACGGCCAAGGAGCGCTCGGCGATCATGCGCAAGTGGTCGGAGCTCCAACTCGCGCATGCTGACGATCTCGCGCTGATACTGACCAGCGAACAGGGCAAGCCGCTGGCCGAGGCCAAGGGCGAAATCACCATCGGCGCCGGATATTGCGAATGGTTCGCGGAGGAAGCCAAGCGGGTCTACGGTGACGTCATCCCGACGATTGGTAACGACCGCCGGCTGATGGTGATCAAGCAACCGATCGGCGTCTGCGCGGCGATCACGCCATGGAATTTTCCGTCTTCGATGATCACCCGCAAGGTCGCGCCGGCACTTGCGGCCGGCTGCACGGTGGTGATCAAACCTGCGCTGGCGACGCCGCTTTCCGCGCTGGCGCTGGCCGAGCTTGCTTCACGCGCGGGCTTTCCGCCCGGCGTCCTCAACGTAATCACCGGCAAGGCGTCGGCGATCGGTGGCGAGATGACATCGAATCCCACCGTGCGCAAGGTTTCCTTCACCGGCTCGACCGAGATCGGCCGGATGCTGATGAAGCAGGTCGCGCCGACGGTCAAGAAGATTTCGCTGGAGCTCGGCGGCAACGCGCCCTTCATCGTGTTCGACGACGCCGATCTCGACGCCGCAGCCGAAGGCGCGATCGTCTCCAAGTACCGCAACACGGGGCAGACCTGCGTCTGCGCCAACCGCCTGTTCGTGCACGACAAGGTCTACGACGCGTTTGCGGCGAAGCTTTCCGAGCGCGTGCGCGCGCTCAAGGTCGGGTCGGGCATCGAGTCCGGCGTTACGCAGGGGCCCTTGATCAATCGCGAAGCACTGGAAAAGGTCGAGGAGCACGTCGCCGATGCCACGGCGCACGGCGCCAAGGTGACGGTCGGCGGCAAGCGGCACGCGCTGGGCGGCACGTTCTACGAACCGACCGTGCTCACCGGCGTGACCGCCGACATGAAAATCTTCAGCGAGGAAACGTTCGGCCCGGTCGCGCCGCTGTTTCGGTTCAAGACCGATGAAGAAGTGATCGAGCTCGCCAATCGCACCGAGTTCGGTCTCGCCTCGTACTTTTATTCGCGTGACATCGGGCGCATCTGGCGCGTTGCCGAAGCGCTGGAATACGGCATGGTCGGCGTGAACACGGGGCTCATCACCACCGAGGTGGCACCTTTTGGCGGCGTTAAGCAATCTGGGATGGGGCGCGAAGGATCGAAGTACGGCATCGAGGAATATGTCGAGGTGAAATACGTCTGCATGGGCGGCATCTGAGCGGCCCGGCGCGCAGCGAAGATCGACGATCGCGCACCCGTCCACGCGTCGTGGTCATGAGACCGTGCTGGTGAAGCCGTTGCGGTGGGGACCGATTCTCGCCTCGCTGATTTGCGCCGCGTTGCTGAACGCGTGCGCCGCACCGTCGCCGCGCGACACTTACCATGCGGAGCGCGAGGTTGCCGACACCGAGCGCGCGTTTGCCAAGACCATGGCCGACCGCGATTACCTTGCGTTCAAATCGTTCCTATCCGATGACGCCATTTTCTTTTCGGGATCGACGGCGCTTCGCGGGCCGCGGGAGACGCGCGCCTACCAGCCGGACGGCGGCTTTTTCAGGACGGTAATCGTTCGATCCTTGAT